>JAAYAV010000228.1 GCA_012719195.1 Anaerolineae bacterium
CTCCACGTGTTCGACGTGCTCCGCACCACCCTGGATAACAACCTGCGCATGATCGAGCAGAGCGTGGCTTTTCTGCGCTCGCACGAACGGCGAGTGATCTTCGATGCCGAGCACTTCTTCGACGGCTACAAGGCCGATCCGGAGTACGCCCTGGAGACTCTACGGGCGGCGGAGCGCGGTGGCGCCGAGGCCGTGGTGCTCTGTGATACCAATGGCGGCTCGCTGGTGTCCGAGGTGGCGGAGGCGACCCGCCGCGTGCGGCAGATGACCTCCTTGACGGTCGGCATCCACTGCCACAACGACAGCGATCTGGCGGTAGCCAACAGCCTCGTTGCCGTGGAGCAGGGCGCAACCCAAGTGCAAGGTACCATCAACGGCTACGGAGAGCGGTGCGGCAACGCCAACTTGTGCACCATCATCCCGAACCTGCAGCTCAAGATGGGCTATGAGGTCGTGTCGAAGGAGTCGCTGGCGCACCTGGGCGAGGTGGCGCGCTACGTGGCCGAGCTGGCCAACTTCGCCCTCCCGGCAACCATGCCCTATGTGGGAGCGAGCGCCTTCGCCCACAAGGCCGGCATGCACGTTAATGCCATGATGAAGTCGGAGCGTAGCTTCCAGCACGTCGAGCCCGATCTGGTGGGCAACCATAAGCGCATCCTGGTTTCCGAGCTCTCCGGGCGCAGCAACATCCTACGCAAGGCGGAGGAGTACGGCCTGGCGTCGCGCCTGCCGGAAGCGGCGCTCGGAACGGTGCTGGACAGCATCAAGGAACTGGAGTCGCGCGGCTTCGCTTTTGAGGGGGCCGAGGGCTCGGTGGAGTTGATGCTGCTGCGAGCCCTGGACGACTACCAGCCCGCCTTCGAGCTGGTGGACTTCCTGGTGCTGGTGGAGAGGCGCCGCGGGCGCGGGCTCTTGGCCGAGGCCACCGTCAAGCTGCAGGTGAACGGTGAGACCTACCTCACGGCCGCCGAAGGCGAGGGCCCGGTGAACGCCCTGGACCAGGCGATGCGGAAGGCTCTGGTGCCGAGCTACCCGCAGTTGGCCAACGTTAGCCTGAGCGACTTCAAGGTACGCATCCTCAACGAGTCGGGCGGTACGGCCGCCATCACTAGGGTGCTCATCGAGTCGACGGACGGCTACCGAAAGTGGACCACAGTGGGAAGCTCGGCGAACATCATCGAGGCATCCTGGATCGCGCTTGCCGACAGCTTGGAGTACGCGCTGGCAAAGGGCATGGGCCTGGGTCATGCCAATGGCGACGGTGGCGAGCCGGCCGCTGAAGAGGCGTAGCGCCTAGCGCAGCCGGCACTCGGCATGCCAGCAGAAGAAAGGAGCCGGCCCAGTTCCAGAGGAGTGGGCCGGCTCCTGCTACTTCCGGGCTAGAGCGGTCGCTCTAGGCGACAGCTATCTCGCCCGCGCGCACCGGCTCGGGCTCAGAATCACCGGCCAGCACCCTCCGCATCGCCGTCAAGGCCACCTCGATCATGTCATCGCTGGGATTGCGGGTGGTGAGCGCCTGCAGACGCAGGGAGGGCTCGAACACGATGCGGGCCAATGGGTGCTCGCGATAGCGCGAAGAGAGGCGCACCAACTCATACGAGACGGCAGCGATGAAGGGGATCAGCACCAGGCGGCTCAGCAGCAGCATCAGCATCGGCGGCCGCCCGAGGAAACCGAACACGATCACCGAGACCACCACCACGATCAGCAGGAAGGCGGTGCCGCAGCGGTTGTGCCGGGTGCTGTAGGCGCGGACGGTCTCCAGGTCGAGCGATTCGCCCGACTCGTAGGCGTTGATGACCTTGTGCTCGGCTCCGTGGTAGGCGAAGACGCGCTGGATGTCCTCCATACGAGCGATGGCCACCAGATAGCCGAGAAACAGGGCCAGGCGTATGAGGCCCTCGACGGTGTTGGTGAGCCAGTCGCTATGGAGCCAGCCCTCCACGACCTTGGAGGCCAGGGCGGGCAGGGCGAAGAAGAGGACTAGTCCCAGCGCCATGGAGAGCGCCATCGTGCCCCACATGACCGGCCCGCTCATGTCGACGTCGTCGCCGGAGGCCACATCGGCGGAGTACATGAGAGCCTTCATGCCTATGACCAGGGAGTCGTAGAGTATGAACAGGCCGCGGACGAAGGGCCAGGTGGCCCAGCGGGCGCGATAGGCGGCGCCCATGGGCTCGCTGCGCACCTCAATGCCGCCGTCGGGTCGGCGCACGGCGATGGCCATGCGCTCCCGGTTGCGCATCATCACACCCTCAATAACAGCCTGCCCGCCGTAACCGGCGGGCTGGCTGCTATCACACGATGGGGATTGGCGGGCGGCCATGCTCACTCGTTCCTCAGTGGCCGCCGGAGCCGGAGTGTCACTCCGACTTCTCCGGCACGGCCTCCTCAGAGCCGCCGCGGCTGCGCTGCAGCCTGCGGATGAAGCGATCCACCTGACCGGCGGTATCGACGATGCGCTGCTCACCGGTGTAGAACGGGTGGCACTTCGAGCACACGTCCGTGCGGATCATCTCTTTGGTAGATCCGGTCGTCCAGGTGTTGCCGCACGCGCACACTACCTGGGCGTTGGGATAGTACTTGGGATGCAGGTCCTTCTTCATGCTACTTCACCACTCGTCACCGGCTTAACATTGACATAATGCCGGGTGCCCTTGTAGCCGAAGTGCACTTCCCCGTCGACGAGCGCGAAAAGGGTGTAGTCCCTACCCATGCCCACGTTCTGGCCAGGGTGGAACTTAGTGCCGCGCTGGCGGACCAGAATCGCGCCCGGCTGGGCCATCTCGCCGCCGAACAGCTTCACTCCAAGCCGCTTCCCGACGGTATCACGGCCGTTGCGGCTGCTAGCGCCGCCTTTCTTGTGAGCCATCTCTGTCTCCTATCGCTTCCGAAGCAGCCTAGAGCGTTACTTCCGTGATCCGCACCCGCGTGAGACACCGCCTCTGGCTGGTCTTGACGCGGTAGCGCTCCTTCGGCTTGTACTTGAACACGATTACCTTACGGCTACGGGTGTGGTCCACAACCTCACCGGCCACGCGGGCTCCACCCACCACCGGGGTGCCAACCTTGACCGTGTCGGCGTCACCGGCGAGCAGCACGCGGTCGAAAACGATCTCGTCTCCGGGTGCAGCCTTCAGGCGATCAACTTCCACTATGGAACCGGGCTCGACCCGGTACTGCTTGGAACCGCTTTCTATGACAGCATACACGGGTGGGACCCTCCTCAGTAGATCAACCAAGCAAGTATAGCCAGGCCCCGCCGGTGTGTCAAAAACCTGGCGGTTCTAGGGCTCAGGTTGACCGCTCTGGTCAAAGGGACAGTATAGCCGGATGGGGGAGCCTGAGCCAGCGCGAGCGGCGCTGTCCGGGCCTACTGGCGCGCTATTCGCAGCGCCTCCGCCACCTCTGCGAGCGTTTCGTCATCGCCGACATTGCCGGGGAAGACCACGTACGGTAGGTCCGGCCAGTGGCTGTCGGCGCTGAGTCGCCAGACGGGCACGCCCGGAGCGATCTGCCCCATGACCACAGCGCGACGGACACCCAGAGCCCGGGTGGCAAGGTCGCTGGAGGTGATGCCCCCCTTGGCGATGAGGTAGCGCGGCCGGAGGGGCAGGCCGGCAACCAGCGCTACCAAGGCGTCGGAGACGGCCCCGCCAATGGCGAGGCTTTCGCCTGGGCTGCCGCCGGCCAGGTGCTCTCTGCTGGTGTAGAGGACGGCGTCTCGTCCATTCGTCAAGGCCGCCGAGAGCGCCTCAGCAGCAGTCGCGAGCGCCGCGCCTCGGCGAGCGGAGTCTACCAGGGCGGCGACTTCTACTTCCACCGGCACCCACCCGGGTTGAGCCAGCAGACGGGCTAACTGCCGCGAGGAGCGGGCCACATAGGAGCCCACCACCACCAGACCGCCACCTGCATTTGTGGGAAGCGCGAAGTCGTGGGGGCCGAGCAGGGAGCGATCGGTGATGCCGCCCCGGACTTTGGCAAACGAGGCCGCGGTCCGGTAGAGGAAGCGCTTGCCGCGGTCGCGCGCCTGGGCGAGAGCGGCGACGACCACTTCCAGGTCCCGGTCGTCGGCTGCATTCACGATGAGCGGCTGCCCGTCGCTGGCTTCCAGGACAAGGGGCAGTACGCCCTGTGGTCCGCCGAGGCGGATGGTGGGCAGGGGAAGGGTGACCACGGCGTCTGCCTTCCACCGGCCGTCCGACTTCTCCTCCGCCCAGCAACGGAGATCAGAGTGGCGGTAGCCGAAGGCACTGTCGAGGGCGAACTCGGTCTGGGCCGCGGGCACCAGTAGCTGACCCTGCTGGACATAATGCACGCCGTCGAGCGTGTAGCGGCCCCCTTCGCGGAAGTAAGGGGCGATGACCACCGCGTCGGGACGCAGACCGAGCGCCTCCGCCAGGGCGTCCGTCTCGGCCGGGAAGTGGCCGCGGAGGGTGGAGTCGCTGCGGCTGATCACCTCCAGGTCGCGACCCGCCGCTGCCGCCGCCCGACGCAGGTTGGCGCCGATTTCCCGCGCCAGAGCCACGGCCTCGCCCTGTGGGAGCGCTCGGGAGTTGGAGAGCAGGTAGACGACGGGGGCGCCCGACTGCAGCTCGCTCTCCAGCTCAGCCTCGTCCCAGGTGGTGAGCACGGGGACGTCGTGCACCGTCTGCGTTCCAGTGGGGTCGTCATCGATCACCACGACGCAGACTTGCGACCGCTTGAGCCGCTCGCGGATGAGCGGCCTCAGGCCGGCATCGGGCCACGGCGGAGGCAGGGCCGCTAGGGCCGTCTGGAGGTCAAGGGAGGGCAGGGTCTCGGCTGTGAGCTCTGACGGCGAGCGCATGATCTGCTAGACGGCCTGGCCGGCCAGGACGCGGCCCAGGTGCTCGATGCCCATACGGGGGCTGCTGAGGACTTCGAGCCCGGTTTCCTGAGCGAGGCGAGGCGCAAGCCGGGTCATGGACGCCTGGGCGAGGGCTATGATCTGTACCTTGGGAGCCAAAGTGAGGGCGCCTTCGACGACCATCTGGTCGTGACGCTCTTTCTTTCCGGCCATCAAGGCTTGGAAGGCACCCTCACAGAGGTGGGGCGTGACCTCGACGGAGCGGCTGAGCTTGGTCGCCTGACGGCGGATCAGATCGGCGGTGGGGCCAAGCGTGGTGGGAACGGTGGCGAGCACTCCGATGCGCTCCGCCTTCTGGGCTGCCGCGCGCGCCATAGCCTGGTCGATCTTGACCACTGGGCAGTCCACGAACAGGGCGGCCACGTCGATGGCCGGCCCGAGCGAGCTGCAGGCGGAGAAGATAGCATCCACACCGGCAGCCTCGGCGGCCTGGGCCAGGTAGGTCATGCGCCGGGTCGCCTCGGTGGTGACGTGGCCAGACTCCTGTACCGCCGCCAGGACCTGGCTGTCGACAAAGTGGAGTATCTCAACCCCGGGGAGGATCTCCCCGAAGAGGTCGTTGATCATCGTCTCCACCTGGATGAACACGAAGCTGGTGTGCAGCATTCCTACTCGCTTGGGCATGGCTCGCCTCCTTTGAGGACGAATCTGGCCTATGGCTCAAGGGTGCGCCGCTGCCGGGCCTCTGTCAAGAGGCAGCGGCGCTTCGTTGACCGCCGGTGCCGGAGCGGGCGATAATGCCGAGTCGAACCAGGTAAGGAGGCGGCAGCATGAAGGAGCGGATAGGCTTCGTCGGGTTGGGCATCATGGGCAAGCCCATGGCCAGGCACATCTTGGAGGCGGGCTATCCTCTTACGGTGCACAACCGCAGTCGCAAAGCAGTGGACGAATTGGCCGCTGCCGGGGCGCAGCCGGCCACGTCGGCAGCGGAGGTAGCGGCGAACAGCGACATCGTGTTCACCTGCCTGCCCGATAGCCCGGACGTGGAGGCCGTCGCCCTCGGGGCAGGCGGAATACTTGAGGGCATCCCGTCCGAGGCCCTGTACGTGGACACCAGTACCATCGCGCCGGGCACGGCCAAAAGGGTGGCGAGGGCCATGCGCGAGAAGGGCGCCGACATGCTGGATGCGCCGGTGAGCGGTGGTCAGATCGGGGCCGAGAACGCCACTCTGTCCATAATGGTGGGCGGTGAGGAGGCCTCGTTCGAGCGGGCCAAGCCGGTGCTGGAGACGATGGGCAAGACGATCGTTCACGTCGGTCCGAGTGGCGCCGGCCAGGTTACCAAAGCGGCTAACCAGATCGTTGTCGGCATGACACACGCCGCCGTGGCGGAAGCACTGGTCCTGGCAGCCAAGTCCGGGGTAGACCCGGCCAAGGTGGTGCAGGCCATTTCGGGCGGGGCCGCTCGCTGCTGGGCGTTGGAGAACCGGGCCCCCCGAGTGCTGGAGCGCGACTTCGAGCCGGGCTTCTACGCTTCTTACCACCTCAAGGACCTGGGCATCGCCCTGGAAGCGGCCAAGGATGCCGGCGCCGTTCTTCCGGCCACGTCGCTGCTGAAGCAGCTCTACCAGTCGCTGATCAGCAACGGCAAGGGCCGCCTGGATCACTCAGCCATCATCCAGGTGATCGAGGCGCTGTCGGCGGTGGAGGTCAAGGGCGGCCGGGAGGGGTAGTACCGGGTTTCGCCCGGCTGGCGCCGGTGCGGCGTTGACAGCGGCCCCCGGCGACGCGGGCCGTCGTTACCCGCTACTCCTCGCGTTGCCGGTCGTCGAGCACGCGGCTGACTGTGTCGGGCGTGCATGTCGCTGCCGGCCCGGGGCGAGAGGCGGGAGTGGGGGCGGAAGGGCATGGCTCCGATGATCACACAGGGGACGGTCCGGCGGCCGACGTGGACGGGCGAGATCTGGTCCGCCAGGCACTCCGGCATCCGAAGGCCTAGCCGGACGTGTTCAGGTAGGAGTGCGATTGGAGCAGATCGGTCTTTCATGAGGGAGCTAGGCAGTGGGTAGCAGCGACGAGGAAAGGGCAGAGCAGATGCTCGAGAAGGCCGATAGCCTGGCCGACCGGCTGGCGAAAGGGCGGGTAGCGATCCGCGCCGAGAGCGACACCGATCGCGCCGATTACTACTTCGAGAGATGGCTTGCACTGCTCACGGAGTATGAGCAGACGATCGACGAGCTACGGCGAATGGGCGTCCCCGAGGAGCGAGTGAGCGTCTCGGGCAAGCCGAGTGGCATGTGACCTGCAGGCTACTGGGTATGCAGTTCACAGCCAAGGAGGGCTCCGACCATGTTAGCCGCAGCTGCTTTCTGCCTCGGGGTATTGTGTGGAATGATGGTGATGGCCGTACTCTCGGTGAGCCGGTCGCAGGGCGACGCTGGCCCGGTGATGCACCCGCACCAGTAATACGTCCGGGCGGATCACCTCCTTGCCGGTGCCACCCGCGACTGCTATAGTCCCCAGCGTGTCCTAGGCAGGGCAGCACGGGAGTGCAGGGCTGATGAGCGAACTGGGGACCTGGCTGCGCGAGAGCCGTGAGACCAAAGAGCTGAGTCTCGCGGAGGCGGCAGCCGCCACCCACATAAGGGCCACCCATATGGCCGCCATCGAAGAGGGCCGTCGGGAGGACCTTCCCGACGCCGTCTATCTCCGCGGTCTCATACTGACCTACGGCCAGTACCTCGGCGTCGATGCGGAGGAGCTGCGGGCTCGCTTTGCCAAGGAGTACGGTCGTCCCACTAAGGGCACCGGGCGGGTGGACTCTCACCAGCCGCTGAGCGAGCCGCTTCGCAATCGCCGAGGCCTGCTGATAGTCGCTGGGATCGTGGTTCTGCTGCTGGCCGTGGCGGCAGCGGCGTGGTGGTTCTGGCCCGAGGTCAGCGAATGGGGCGAGTCGCTGGTGGCCCGCATCTCCGAGCCCGTCGTTCGCGCCACTACCAGCATCGCCCTGGATGAGCCCACCGCAACGACCGGGCCTAGCTCTGCCGTTGAGGAGCCGACCCGGGCCCCAGAGATTGCGGACCCGACGGCGACCGGCGCCCCCGCCCCTACCACAACGTCGGCCGCCCTACCTCTTCCTACTCCCGCTCCCAGCGACACACCCATCGTGGCCGACCCGACTCCGACAGCAACGTCCACCCCCGTGCCCGGGATCTGGCTTGGCGTGCAGGTTTCCGGTGCCGCCTGGATGCGAGTCAC
>JAAYAV010000229.1 GCA_012719195.1 Anaerolineae bacterium
CAGATGCGCGTCCGCCATGGGATGGTACAGGTCGGCCAGTGGGTCTACGCCATCGGAGGTAGTGACTCCAGCAACACCGCCACTGACACCATCTTTCGGGGCAGCATCGCCGGTGTGGGTGCGCTGTACGCTCCCAGCGGCACCTACGAGTCGGCGCCCATCACCGTCTACGGCGGTAGCGACCCGGCTCTGGCGCCCGACCTGTTACGCCTGGAGTGGGACGTCACGCTGCCTTACGAGAATGAGGTAGCGCTGGGCAGCGTGATGCTGGAGTACAGCTGGCGGCCGGCCGGGGGAACATGGACGGAGTGGGTTCCCCTGGGCGGCTCGGTGTCCGGCGCCAACACCTATGCATTCGCTCCGAGTCTGTCCGGCGCGGCGCAGTTCCGCTTCCGGTCCCGGCTCGACTCAGCGGCGCCACACGAGCGCACGCCGCGAATCGATGCCGTGCGCCTGGTGTACGACGCCGCCCCCGCCGATCTAGCTCTGAATTCCTTGACGGCAACTAAGGCGCACGTCCGGCCGGGCGACACCTTCACCTACACCGCTTCCTACCAGAACGTGGGCGGTGTCGCGGCAGAGCACGTGACCATCGCCCTCAGCCTACCTCCTTACTTGAGCAGCCTCTCCTCCGAGTGGATTGAGACCGGGCCCGGCTCGCACGTGTACGCCTTTGCGGCGGGAGCGGTGCCGGCGGGAAGCGGGGGAACGGCCGGGCTCACGGTACGCGTTGGGCAGGTTCCCGAGGGCGCTACCTCCCTCCAGTCGACTGCCACAGGATCGTTCCCCGACATGATGGACCTCGACGGCAACTGGGTGGGCGACCCCAACCCGGCCAATGACAGCGCCGTCGCCACGGTTTCGGCCACGCCGCTGGCGGTGGTGGGAGCCGTCACGGCCGCACCCGTATCGGGGTCGAGAGTCAGTCCGGGAGACGCGGTGGAATACCGCTTGACCTTCCGGCTGCAGGGCGCCAATGGTACCTCCGGCCTCGTCATCTCCGCCCCTGTGGACACGACCAAGCTGAGCGGGATCACGCCGCTGGATGGCGGCCTCCTGGAGGGGAGCACGGTGCGCTGGTACTACATGGGCCCGGTGGCCTCGGGCTTCGAGGCGACCGTGCGTCTCCAGGCGAAGGTACGCCGCCCGCTGGCCAACGGCAGTCCGATCGTCGTCACTTTCTCGGGCGCGAGCACCGATCTACCCACGGCGCCCCTGGGCACGGCGGCCTACACGGTCGTGGCCCAGCCGCGCCTGACGCTGTCGGGCGTGGCCGATCCTAGTGCGGGCAATGCGCTGACGCCGGGTCAGAGCGTGGTCTACCGCTTCGCCGCCGACAACACTGGCGGAGAAGCGGCTAGCAGCGCCGCTCTGGTCGTCTCTATGGGGCCAGGCGTGGTCCCGCTATCGGCGGAGCCGGCAGCGAGCATAGCCGGCAGCACAGTGTCCTGGGCCCTGGGGACCTTAGGGGTGGACTCGCCACGCGAGCTAAAGATCACGGCCCGAGTGGACGACAATACCCTGCACGGCCAGGCTCTGTCGGCCGTAGCGCAGTTGTCGGCCGGCGGGGCCGCGCCTGCCGATGCTCAGATCGGTCACACGGTGCGCATCCCGGCCCGGCTGACGGTCAGCAAGGTAGTGGAGCCGGCTCAGACCAGCGTGCTGCCGGGAGGCCTGTTGGGCTACAAGCTGGTCGTGGCCAATGCTGGTGGAGAGGTGTCGGGGCCGGTGCTGGTCACCGACAGATTGCCCGCCTACACCAAGGACGTTGAAGGTCGGGCCCCGCACTCGACGCTCACCTGGGAAGTGGGGAGCCTCGATGCCGGGCAGTCGGCAACGGTGTCCTACCGGGTGCAGGTGGCGGACCCTCTTAGTGAGAGCGTCCGTGTTATCAGCGGCCTGGCGGCGACGGCGAACGATGGGATCGTCACCGGCCGTAGCGGCACCAC
>JAAYAV010000230.1 GCA_012719195.1 Anaerolineae bacterium
CTCTCGCCCAGCTCAACCAGCTTCATGTCGCTGCCGACCCGGTAGTACACCGAGTCCCGGTTGTGCTGGTCCAGGGTTCCAGCCATGCTCGCGGTGAAGGTCGCGAGGCTGAGGGTCAGAATGAGGAGGAGTAGCGGCCCGGTGTAGTAGCCTGCGGAGCGCGACAGGTGACGGATGGCGAGCACGGTGGGGACGCTGCCCGTTCTCTGCACAAACCAGGCAAGAAACGACATGAGGTAAGGGAAGAAGCGGATGAAGAAGAGTGAAGTCGAGAACATGAACAGGGCCGGTACCAAGAACAGCAGCGGCTCGCTGAAGGGACTTCCTTCCGTGCCCAGCCGCAGGAACGATATGGCCCCTGTCTGGCTCAGAGTGTAGTAGCCGTAGAGCGGCGGGATCAGGAGGATCACGTCCAAGAAGTAGCGCTGCCACGCCGGTCGCTTCAGCGATCGCGCCATCTCCTGTTTGTAGGTTACGATGGTGTAGCCGGCCGCCGAGAGCGCCGGCAACAGGCTGGCGAGGGTGGCAAGGCCGACGGCGGCCAGGCCGTAACGGATTGCCGTCCGCGTCATCTTCACCGGCAGGGGCTCGCGCCATACCCAGAGCAAGAATGACTTCGTGTTGCCCATGACCATAGCGATGAGCTGGCCAAGCAATGCGCCCAAGATCAGCGCGACGCCACCCACCATGACGCCTTCCAGCAGGTACAGAAGCAGAACCTGCAGGCTGGTGGCGCCCCGGCTCTTCAGCACGGCAATCTCGGCCTTCTGCCTCTGTACCACCATGCCGGAGACGAGGCCGACGAAGTAGAGTACCAGGAAGACTACCGGCACGCTGAACACGAGCAACAGCACCGTCAGCAGCTGCGCTTTGCGCTGGTAGCGAACCATGGCGTCCATGGGAGAGACATCCAGCGAGGTGTTCTCCAGCATGGTCGCTGTGCGGCTCTGGGTGGTGACGATCCGCGCGATCAGGCCCGGGACGTTCTCGGTGTAGACGCCGGAGCCATCGAACACCAAGTACCACAGGGCCAGGTAGATGGGGTTGCGGCCCGCCGGAATGACGCGATTGGTGAAGCTCTCCTGGGAGACGAAGAACACATCGTCAAAGGACTTGGGGGT
This sequence comes from Anaerolineae bacterium, assembly GCA_012719195.1. Lineage (GTDB taxonomy): Bacteria > Chloroflexota > Anaerolineae > DRVO01 > DRVO01 > Ch71. The sequence goes on from JAAYAV010000230.1 coordinate 1,122, forward strand.
GTAGAACCAGAACTCCTCGGTGGGATCATTGGCGGCCCATACGCCGGCAATCCTCACCGGGACCTGGGCCGGCTCCGGCGTGCCCGAGAAGGAGTTCTCGCCACCCTTGTCGAGCAGGATGTACTCCTCACCCACCTGCATGCCGGCGGCCGTGGCCAGGTTGCTGCTAATGAGTACCTCGAGCGTATCAGTGGCACGCTGAGCTAGTGCCGGCCAGTTTCCCTCGATGATCGTGATGTGCTCGGCTAGGCTCGTGACATAGCCGACGTAGGCGTACGCCAGCGGCTGGCGGATGTCAGCGTACTGGGCCTCCGAGGCGGGGAACACGCGGAAGTTGTCCGTCTTGACGTAGCGGACCGTCTGGTCCAGCGGCAATCCTATCGTGGCGGGGGCGGTATTCATGAGGTACGAGTCCGCCGGCTCATAGTCGTCCGGCCCAATGCCGCCATACCAAGCGCCAACGTAGCGGAACATGAAGGCGAAGGGTGGCCTGTTCCCGGTCTCCGACATGCTGCGCAGTTCCTGCCGGAGCATGTTGTAGTTGATGGCGTCCGAGAACAGGGGGATGCTCATGATGAGGCCCACGGCGACCGTGAGGCCAAGGAGGCTCATCAACGTCAGTGTGAGGCTGGCCCGCAGCCGGCGCGAAGCCAGACGAAACAACCCGAAGATGTTACCCAGTCCACCCATGCAGAACCCTCTCAGACGCCTCTGAGGTCAGATGGAGCCGCCGCTGGAAGTTGGGAGCAGTGCCGCCGGGCACTGCTCCCTCGGTGCGAGCTACGGGCCAACCACTACCTGCCCCTCGTCCACTCCCTCCAGGATCTCCACGCGGTCCGCGGAGGTGATGCCGATCTTGACGTCCAGTCGTCTCTGGGCGCCGCCCTCGTCCTGCACGACCACGAAGCGCCGCCCCTCAAAGGTACGGATGGCGGCCGGCGGCAGGTAGAGGGTGTCCGTGTGGCGCTCAATGACGACCGTCACCTTGCCGAGCTGCCCCACCTGCAGATCCCGCCCCTTGGTGTCGGTGAACTCGATGCGGGTGGACATGTCCGCTTGCTGGGTCGAGTCGGTGCGTACACCGCCCCCACCGTACGGGTAGGGAAGCCGGCGGATGGAGCCGGTGAGCGTCTCGCCAGGAGTATCGGAGAAGATGATGCTGGTCTCCATGCCTTCCGCCAGCTTATCCATAACGCTGCTGGTGACGTCACAGGAGAGCTCAACGGCTCCCGGCTCGGCGATCACGATGACCGCCTTGTAGGCAGTCGCCTCGCGCCCTTCAAAGGCCAGCACTCCGGTCACCGTCCCATCGAACGGAGCGATGATCCGGGCTGAATCCAGTTGCGCCACCAGCCGGTCCAGTCGGAGCTGTGCCGAGTCCACGTTCTTCTCGAGGGCAGGGTCCACGCCCGCCTCAAGACGCGCTACCTCGGTTTCGGCATTGCGGACGTTCTGCTCGAGGAGCGGGTCTATGCCCTGCTGGGCCCGGCTCAGGTTCAGGCGCGCCGTCTCCACGGCGTTGCGGAGTAGCTCGATGCTGTAGGAGGCGTTGGTGGCCCCTGCCTGCGCCGCCTCGTACTTGGCCTGCGCTAGCTCGTAGGCGAGCAGCGCAGCGCGATAGGCTTCCTGGGCCGCCGCCGACTTCTGGGGATCTTGAGCTGCATCGGCGTAGGCGATCTGAGCCTGGCGCAGGTTCCCTTCGGCCGCGGCCACGGCGTTCTCGGCCTCCTTGAC
>JAAYAV010000231.1 GCA_012719195.1 Anaerolineae bacterium
CTCCTTCTTGCGGCACGGTCCGACTTGGCACATCAACTCTGCTGCATCCTTGGGTACTCTTGGGGCTCTTCGCTCGTCATCCGCTCTTCGTTCGGCATGGCCCCTTGGTACCACCCTCACCTGAGAGAGCAACTCCCATTCGCTAAGGCTCTCGATGAGTTCATGCTTCGCTTGACTGCCCTTGCCCTCTGGCCCAGACTGGGCGGAACCAGCGTTGCGAGTACCAGAGGGCGGTCCTAAGACTACGCCGTCCTCCACACCAGGAGAGGAGCGTCACATGGGCAAGTTCGAGGGCCAGGTAGTCCTAGTCACCGGTGCCAGCAGCGGAATGGGCAAGGCGACAGCGCTGGGGTTCGCTCGCGAGGGAGCGACCGTAGCGCTAGTGGCCCGGCGCGCCGACGTACTCCAGGAAGTCGCGGCCGAGGTCGAATCGCTGGGCGGAACGGCCCTGCCCCTGCCTACCGATCTCGCCGACGGCGTCCAGGCGCGGGCAGCGGTGGAGAAGACCGTTGCCGCCTTCGGGCGACTCGACGTCGTCGTTAACGTGGCCGGCACCAACCTCAAGAAGCGAGCCATTGCCGTGCTGGACCCGGCCGACTGGGATGAGATGCTCGCCACCAACCTCAGCGCCGCTTTCCACACCACGCAGGCCGCCCTGGTTCCCATGCGCACCCAGCAGTCCGGCCTCATCATCTATGTCTCGACGGGCGCTGTGCAGCACCCCGACACCTCCGGTGTGGCCTACCAGGCCAGCAAGCACGGCATCAGTGGGCTAGCACATGGCACGCGGGAGGAGGAGAAGGGCAACGGCATTCGCACCTGCATCATCTTCCCGGGTCTGACCAAGACACCCCTGCTCAACAAGCGTCCCACCCCGACGCCGCCCGAGGTGGTGGCCAAAGCACTGTTGCCTGAGGATGTTGCCGCGGCCTGCCTCTTCGTTGCCGGCCTCCCGCCGCGCGTGCGCGTACCGGAGATGCAGATCCTTCCCGCCGGTCTCTAGGCATCCCGGCGACTGGGCGCGACTGGATCAGACCGAGAACCGCGTTCCGGCGAAGTCGCTTGACGGCGGCTTCGCCGGCTGCGTTTGTAGTGGCGAGCCTGGAGGTCAAGCTGTGACTGGTGACAAGCACCGCGAACCGGGTCCCGACGTCTCTGAAGGGCAGCCCGGACTGCTCCTGGACGGCCGCGGATCCAGCCTGGCCGGGGCGTGCCGTGCGTTTCGCCGTGGGTTGACGGACCCCTTTCCGCCGAGCGAGGTCACTGACCTGGGCCCGTTCTGGAGCGGCCGCCAGTTGGGTGAACGCGGCCTCGAACTCCTGATCCGCTTCGCTGCGCCGCAGTACGTCGATCGGGTGGTGATCGGCCAGGAGGTGCGTCGACAGCCGCTCCCATCCGAGAGCGTCGGTGGTCTCCACGTCTGCGACGAGAGACCCGTCGGGCAGGCCATGGAGGCGGCCGAGTTGCAGGTCACGGCCGGCATCGGCCGGGTGGAGGCTTTCACCCGGAGTGGGGCGGAGACGAACCTGTGCCTTGCGGCCGTCGTCTCGTCCCCGGACAGCGGTCTCCTGGGCGAGCGTATCGTCATCGAAGTCGGTGTCGAGGCAGTGGAGCTAGTCTTGTCACTGGAATCGTTCCGGCGTGACATCCAGCTCCGGACGGTGGAGGTCTGGGGTGGGCCGTCGGACCAACCGGCCATCTATCCCCAGCCGCGCGTGTACCGCCGTCTGCCCGGTGCGCGTGTCCGGCTGGATCCGGCAGTCTTCGCCGAGGCATCCGACGGGCCCGATCCCGACGTGTCCATCGCCGCCTCCGTGATTCGCGAGGCCCTCGCAGCCATCCCTGAGGCCAACGCAGGACCGGAGTCCGATGCCACTCCGGTGCAGATCCGGCTCGCCGCGGGAGGGGCTTCTGGTGGTCTGCTGCCGGAGGGTTACCGGCTGCAGGTGAAGCCGGACGGCGTGGAGATCGTGGGGGCGGATCGGCGGGGCCTCATCTACGGCGCGGCGGCTCTGGCCCAGTTGCTGGCTCAGGGTGGCTCAGAGGGCACTGAGCCCTGTAGCGTCGAGGATGGACCCAAGATGGGCCTCCGCGGCGTCCACCTCTACATGCCTTCGCGGGCGAACGTCCCCTTCTTCCGGCGCCTGATCCGCCATGTGCTGGCGCCCATGCGCTACAACACCATCATCCTCGAGGTGGGCGCCGCCATGGAGTACAAGCGGCGTCCCGAGATCAACGCCGCCTGGGTAAGGGACAAGGAACTGGCAGAGCGAGGAGAGCACCCCGGGACGCCGCATATTGAGGTGGGCGACGGCGGGTTCCTGACGCAGGCCGAGGTGCGCGATCTGGTGGATTACGCCAACCGCTACGGCATCGACGTGATACCCGAGGTGCAGGCCCTTAGCCACGTCGAGTTCCTCACAATGGCCTACCCCGACATCGCTGAGAAGCCTGACGACGTCCACCCCGACTGCTACTGCCCCTCCAACGAGCGCAGCTACGAGGTGCTTTTCGACGTCATCGATGAGATCGTGGCGGTGTTCCGGCCGCTCCGTTATGTTCACATGGGCCACGACGAGGCTTACTCGATGTGCTTGTGCGACAAGTGCCGGAACGTCCCCAAGGCCGACCTCTTCGTGCGCGACGTGAACCGCATCTACGACTACCTGCGGGCGAAAGGTCTGGGCATGATGATCTGGGACGACATGGTCCATACCACCCGGCACTTCGCCTGCCCCGATGCCATCGACCGCATCCCCAAGGATATCGTGCTTCTGAACTTCGTCTGGTACGACCGGACCGATATCGATACCGAGGATCGGCTTCTGGATCGCGCGTTCCCGGTGATGATCGGCAACTTCTACTCGTCGCACTTCCCCCGCTTCGCCACGCGAGAAGGCAAGCCGGGCCTGGTAGGCGCCGAAGTCTCCACTTGGTGTCGCGCTGCCGAGGAGGACTATGGCCGGGTGGGGAAGCTGTACGACTTCATCTACAGCGCCAACATGATGTGGTCGGGCCACTATCGAGACGAACTCCGGCGCCTCTACAGCAGACGGATCGCCTCCATGCTCCCACCCATTCGAGATGCGCTACACGGCTGCCTCTACCCCTCGCGGCAGCCCGCAGCCCGCTTCCAGCCCCTGCGTCTCGAGAGGGCCTCCACGCCTCGCCGTGACCAATGCGGCGCTCTGGGTGGCTACGACCTGGAGGCGCTGTGCGTCGGCGAGCAGAGGCTGGGGGGTGTGCCATTCACGATCGAAGAGAACCTGCTCTCAGTGGGAGCTTCACAGATGCGGGCGGCGGCACTCCCATCCCTGGCGAGCGTGACGGTGGGCCGGCGGTGCAACAGCATCGTGTTCCTGCACACCTGCACCCGGCCCGGGACACCCAGCACCTACAATGGGCGCGCGCAGCCGGTCGCTCGGTACACGCTTGTCTACGACGATGGTTCGCAGGCGCACACATCCATCGAGTATGGCTGGCAGTTGGCGGAGTGGAACCGTCCCTTCGGAGCGCCTCTCCGGCACGGATTCTGGCGTCACTCGGGCTACACTGCCACCTACCCTGCGCTTCCGTTCTGGCAGGGCAAGTCGGCCCGCGGCGAGGACGTTACCCTGCACGGCTACGAGCTCATCAACCCCAACCCGGAGAGGACGGTAGCACGCTTCGAGATATCGGTGCCCGACGAGGCGGGAGACGCCGCCTTGCTTCTGGTGGCGGCGACCGCTGTGTACGGGGGCGAGTGATCGGGCTCTATGCTTGACTGGGGAGGCACCGGTGGGACCCCAGGCGACGCCGAGACAGCAGCAGAGGCCACCCTTGAGGTGGCCTCTGCTGTGGGTCTGGTGCGCCCGGCGCGATTCGAACGCGCAACCAACGGTTTCGAAGACCGCTACTCTATCCATTGAGCTACGGGCGCCTGACGTACACAGTATAGGCGACCGGCAGTGCCGCGGCAA
>JAAYAV010000232.1 GCA_012719195.1 Anaerolineae bacterium
CACCACGACGCGCTGGTGGCCCTCTACCGCAAGTACGCCCCCTTCCGCGCCCTGCGGGCCGCCGGCGTACCCATAATGGTCTCCAGCGACGCGGGTGTCCGCCTGACGCCCTTCCGCCACTTCTGGCTCAGCCTGCAGGCCTACTCGTTCGCCATGGAGGTCTCCGCCGCGGAGACGCTTCGCGGCGCCACCTCGGTTGCCGCCGCCGGACTGGGCCTCGACGCCGAAGTAGGAGTCGTCGTCCCGGGCAAGCGCGCCGACCTTCTGGTGGTCGCGGGTGACCCGCTCAGCGACCTGAGCGACCTGAGCCGCGTTCACCTGGTATTGTGCGACGGACGGGTGGTGGTGGAGGACGGGCGGCTCGTTGCTCCGGCTGCCGGGGCCTTGTCGTGATCGATCTGGCATCCGTCCGCGCCCGCATCCCGGCGCTGGAGCAGTCGGTCTACCTGAACACCGGCGGCGTGGCTCCCCTGCCGGAGCCGGTGTACCGCCGCCTGATGAGCGAGTTCGATGAGCGCCACCTCATGGGCGCGCCCCTGAACCTGCGCCCCCGGTCTTTCCAGGAACAGAAGGATCGCCTCCGATCGGAACTGGCGAGCTTCCTGGGCGCGCGGGCGGAGGAGATCTGCTTCACGCGGGGCGTATCGGACGGCGCCAACATCGTCCTCAACGGCTATCCCTGGAAGGAGGGGGACGAGATCATCCTCACCGATGAGGAGTACCCGTCCTTCATTCTGCCCGCCCTGACCCTGGAGAAGCGTCGCGGCATCCGCATCCGCGTGCTCAAGCTAGTCGACGACCGGGCGACCCTGTTACAGCGCCTCGAAGACCTGCTCAGCCCGCGCACCCGCCTGGTGGCCGTGAGTCACGTCACCACCGACTCCGGCTTCCGCCTTCCGGCACGGGCGATCTGCTCCCTGGCGCACCAGGCCGGCGTCCAGGTCTACTTCGACGGCGCCCAAGCAGTGGGCCAGCTCCCCGTAGACCTGGACTGGATCGGCTGCGACTACTACAGCCTGCTCTCCTACAAGTGGCTGCTCGGCCCCTACTCCGCCGGCCTCCTGTACGTCCGCCGCGACCGCCAGGAAGACCTGGACGTGGACTGGGTGGGCGCCCGGGCTACGGCGTCCTTCGACCTCAAGACGCGCCTGCTGCGTCTTCTGCCCGACGCGCGCCGCTTCGAGTTCGGCCCCTTCCCCTGGCCGCTCTACTTCGCCCTCGGTGACGCCGCCGCTTGGCTGAGCGAGTTGGGGCTACGGGACATCGAGGAAGAAGTGCAGCAGAAGGTGGAGACGCTGCGAACGGGCCTGCTCGCCATCCCCGGCGTCACCATTCGCAGCCCAGCGGCCCGAGACCTCCGCACCGGCATGGTGGCCTTCAGCCTGGCGGCTGCCACCGGCGAGGCGGTCAGCATCGCGCTGCGGCAGCGGCGCAACATCATCACCCGCGCCACCGACGTCCGCTTCGACGGCGTGCGCGCCTGCGTCGCCTTCTACACCAGCGCCGACGAGATCGACGCCCTGCTCGAGTGCCTCTCCGACCTGGCTGCCGAGGCGCGCCGCTCCACCTCCATCATCACCAGCTTCCCTCAAGGGGCGACTCCATGAGCGCTCGCTTCGACTACTCGACCGCTCCGCCGGCCTATGTCTGGCTCAACGGGAAGCTCGTGCCCTGGGCCGAGGCCACCGTGCCGGTGACCGCCATGGGCGCTTCGGGCGGGCTCGCTGTCTTCGAGGGAGTCAAGGCCTACTGGAACCCCGCCGAGGAGCAGCTCTACATCGTCCGCCTCGACGCTCACCTCAAGCGGCTCTACGACTCTATGAAGATCGTGCGCATGGTCCCCAGCTACCGCCCGGAGGAACTGGCCGCCGCCGCCCTGGATATGCTGCGCGCCAACCAGATCCGCGAGGACACCTACCTGCGCCCGGTCGCCTTCTACGACGGCGTCAAGCTGCCCAGCTTCCGCTACACCGTCGGCGCGGCACCCGACATCTGCCTCTCCGCCATGGCCTTCCACACCCACCTGCTGCAGCACAAGGCCAAGGCCTGCGCCGTCTCCTCCTGGACCCGCCTGAGCGACAACCAGTCGCCCCCGCGGGTGAAGGTGATGTCCAACTACCAGAACAACCGCCTCGCCTTCACCGAGGCCTTCGTGGACGGCTACGACGACGCCATCCTGCTGGACGAGCGCGGCAAGGTCACCGAAGCCACCGGCGCCTGCCTGTTCATGGTGCGCGACGGAGTGGTGGTCACGCCTTCCATCAGCCACGGCATCCTGGAGAGCGTGACCCGCGACACCGTCATCCGTCTCTGCCGCGACGTCCTCGGCCTGACGGTGCAGGAGCGCGAAGTGGACCGCACCGAGCTGTACGTCTGCGAGGAGGTGTTCCTCAGCGGCACCGGCGAGGAAGTCACCGCCGTGACCTCGGTAGACCGGCTGCCGGTGGCCGACGGCCAGCCCGGGCCGGTCTTCCTAGCTGTGGAGCGCCTCTACCACGACCTGGTGCGCGGGCTGGACCGGCGCTACCCGGAGTGGCGCACGCCAGTGTACGAGCCCACGTCTTAGGATCGCGCCGGTTAGCGCCCAAACAGGTTACTCGCCGGG
>JAAYAV010000233.1 GCA_012719195.1 Anaerolineae bacterium
ACCGGAGGCTCCGCTGAGAGGAGACTGCCCTCTAGCTTGCGCGGGGTAGGGACCGGCGCCGGGCCGGCGCTGTGGCCGGCCCCTACACCATGAACGCCGCCGGCACGGGAGGGCCTCCGCGCCCTCCGCCGGGCCGGCACGGGGGCCGGCCCCTACACCATGAACGCCGCCGGCACGGGAGGGCCTCCGCGCCCTCCCGCGGGCCTCCGCGCCCTCCGCCGGGCCGGCACAGGGGCCGGCCCCTACGGCACGAACGCCGCCGGCACGGTGACCGGCCCCTACGGCACGAACGCCGCGGGCCCCTAGCGGGCGAACTCCGAGTCGTGCTGCCATCGCCCGGGATTGAGGGCGATGTACTCGCGGACGGCGGCCAACTCGCGCTCACTGCGGATCACGCGTTCGTGGTAGCTTCTCTGCCAAAGCCGGTGGGCCGCCTTCAGGGCCAGATGGTCCTCACACATCTTCCGGTACCGCGTGGTGGTCCACGACTTGAACCGCTGGATCACGTCCGGCAGCGCCAACACAGGACCTGCTTTGGAGCCATCGGTAACCGGTTCTGTGTGGAGCAACAGCAGTCCATGCAGGTGGTTGGGCATGACCGCGAACTCGTCGAGGCGCGCGCCATGGCATGTATTGGGGATCGCGGCCCACGCTTTGGCTACCATCAGGCCCGCCTCTGACAGAACGACTCCTTCATCGCCAACGATCCCAAGGACGGGCCTGCGTTCGAACGTGCAGATGGTGACGAAGTAGGCGCCTGGTGTGTGGTAGTCGAAACCGGTTAGGCGAAGTGTCTTCCGCCTCCGATTCAGGACCACTGCGCTGCTCCTTGCGAGACTCGGGCCGGCGCGGGGGCCGGCCCCTACCGCACGAACGCCGCCGGCGCCGAGGCCGGCCCCTACCGCACGAACGCCGCCGGCACGGGGGCTGGCTCGCACGACACGAACGCCGCCGGCACGGGGCCCGCCCCTACGACACGAACGCCGCCGGCACGGGGGCTGGCTCGCACGACACGAACTCCGCCGGCACGGGGCCCGGCCCATACGATACGAACGCCGCCGGCATGGGGGCCGGCCCCTACGACACGAACGCCGCCGGCACGGGGGCCGGCCCCTACCGCACGAACGCCGCCGGCGCGGGGGCCGGCCCACACGATACGAACGCCGGCGGCACGGGGCCCGCCCCCACGACACGAACTCCGCCGGCGCGGGGGCCGGCCCCTACACCATGAACGCCGCCGGCATGGGGGCCGGCCCCTACGGCACGAACGCCGCCGGTAGGGGAGGGCCTCTGCGCCCTCCCTCTGGCCTCCGTGCCCTCCCGAGGCCCGGATCCCTAACGGTACTGCCCGTACTTGTGGACGAGCTCCATCACGTGCCGGTAGTCCTGGAGGCTGATGTTGTTGGGTATGGAGTGGTCGGAGTGGTAGATGTAGCCTCCGCCCTCCATGGCGACCGGGAACTTGCGGGCGATCTCGGCTTCGATGGCGTCGGGGTCGGTCATGGTGCGCACGTCTATCCCGCCCATGAAGGCCATGTCCCGACCGTACTCCTGCTTGAGCTCGACCACATCCATGCCCGCCTTCACCTCCAGCGGCTGCAGGCAGGTTAGTCCCTCGTCGATGAAGTAGGGGATGAGCTGCTTGACGTTGCCGCAGCAGTGGAGGATGGTGGGCAGACCGCGGTCGGCGAAGTAGCCGAAGACGCGCTTGAAGGTCGGGTGCAGCTGCTGCTCGAAGTGCCGGGGGGAGAAGAGCAGCCCGTTGCGGTAGCCGAGGTCGCAGTAGAGAAAGGCGCCGTCGAACTCGAAGCCACCGTCGATCATGATCTCGTACTGGGCCAGCGCCAGGTCGGCGTCCACCTCGTACATCTCCATGACCCAGTCCGGCTCATCGATGACGGCGGTGAGGAGCCGCTCGGTGGCAACGTAGGTCTGGATCTTGTCGTAGCCGATGGCGGCGGAGTAGCAGACGAACTTGCCGTCCGCGCGTGCCTCCCGGCAGCCCTTCAGTCCCCGGTAGCCGGTGGGCCGATCGGTATCCCGGCGAGTGCGGAACGCCTGACGCCGGTACGGCAGGCCCTCGCCCGTCCAGTCCACCCGGTCTCGGCTTGGCTGCAGGCGGGGCTTGATGCGATCCCAGTCTGCCCGAGTCTTGCAGGGGTAGTCGATGACCTCCGGGGTGGTGGTGTAGTCCTTGTGGTTGCGTCGCACCCCGCCCTCGGGGGTGGTCTCGACGACGTACTCCTCGGTCTCCTCGAGGGTGCGGATGGGGAACATGGGGCTGGTGTCGGAGCCGAAGCTGGTGAGCTCGTAGCCGAAGTACTCGCCGACGGTCTTGTCCGTCGGGAGCCCTTCGCCATACCAGCGCTCGATCGTCGCGGCCCAGGGGCTGTCTACGATCGGCACCCGATCCGGCTCGCGAAGGCCAAGGGACGCGGTCATGCGTTCGCGCGAGTTCATTTCCCCACTCCTGACGGGTAGCTACAGAACACATACATTGTTACAATGGGACGGCTGTGCGGTCAATGGCCTAGTCTCCTAGCGGAGACTCTCACTTGACCCGCGGGCGAGTTCTGCTATACTGGCGAATGGGTCTTAGGTGCAAGAGGTGAGCTAACAACTCAACGCTGATGGTCAACGCACAGCTCAGCTTGGTGCTCTAGAGGGATGTACAATGGAACGTGAACGTACCCGGTACGATGAGATGGTGGAGGCACTGCGCGAGAACGGGCTGCGCCTGACTCCACAACGTATGGCCGTGGTCAAGTACCTGGCCGAGAACCGCGATCACCCCAGCGTGGAACAGCTCTACGAAGCAGTGCGACCGAACTTCCCGACCACGAGCCTGGCGACCATCTACAAGACGGTGGCGGTTCTGGAGCAGATCGGCGAGGCGGCGGAACTGCGCCTGGGCCAAGAGATGGCGCGGTACGATGGGGCCAACCCCCATCCGCACCCCCACGCGGTGTGCACGGAGTGCGGCCGTGTCGTGGATGTGGACCTCGACATCGACTCGGGGCTGATGGAGCAGGTGGAGCAGGTCTCCGGTTTCCAGGTGGAGACCTTCAGAGTGGACTTTTTCGGTGTTTGTCCTGACTGTCGTAGAAGACAGCAGTAACAGACCAGACACGATCACTGAGGAGGGAGTTGCAGGATGATTAGCAAGACGATGCAGGACGCCTTCAGCGAGCAGATCAAGAACGAGTTCTACTCAGCCTATCTCTATCTGGGCATGGCCGCCTACTGTGAGGCCTCCAACCTGCCCGGCTCGGCGCACTGGCTCAAGCTCCAGGCCGAGGAAGAGCTCGAGCACGGCATGAAGATGTTCGACTTCGTCAACGAGTGTGGCGGCCAGGTCACCCTGCATGCCATTGACAAGCCGACGGTCGAGTACCCGTCTCTGCTCAAGGTCTTCGAGGAGACCTTGGCGCACGAGCAGAAGGTGACGGCGCTGATCAAGTTCCTCTACAGCTTGGCGCTCAAGGAGAACGACTACGCCAGCCAGGCCTTCCTGCAGTGGTTCGTCACGGAGCAGGTAGAGGAAGAGGCCAACGCCTCCCACATCGTCGAGACCCTCCGCATGGTCGGCAGCCACGGCAACGGCATCGTCATGCTGGACCGCGAGTTGGGGCGTCGCGCGGGCGACTAGTCCGGGCCAGAGCTCACCTACCAAGGCAGCGTCCAGAGCCGGACCGTTAGGTCCGGCTCTGGTTGTGTGATCGCCGCGACCCCACGACCGGGTGACGCCGGGGCCACAAACGTGTATCATCACCACGAAGCCAAGAGCCCCGGGGAGGATCCATGAACCTGGTTCTGATCATCTTGGACTCACAGCGGCAGGATCACGTCGGCGCTTACGGCAATCCGTGGATCCGCACTCCGCACCTGGACGCATTCGCCGCCGAGTCAGTCCGTTTCTCCCGCGCCTATCCGGAATCGCTTCCTACGCTGCCGGTGCGCCGTGCCCTCCACACCGGCGCGCGCGTCTTCCCTTTCCGCGGTCACCGGGCGTACAAGGGCGACTTCGTGGGAGCCGCCGGCTGGGGCCCGATCGAGGAGGAGAGGACCACCCTGGCCGAGTTGCTACAGGCCCAGGGCTACCGCACCGCCTTCGTCACCGACACCTACCACCAGTTCAAGCCCTCGAAGAACTTCCACCGTGGCTTCGACGAGTGGATCTGGATCCGAGGGCAGGAGAACGACCGCTACAAGAGCGGACCGCCGGTTCGGCGCGACCAACTGGCGGCGCTGATGCCGGTCCCACCGGAGGACGACCCTCGCCTGGCTCACTTCCTGACTGAGTATCTCCGCAACAACGCCTATCGCATGACGGAGGCCGACTACTATCCGGCGCGCGTCTTCTCCGAGGCGTCTCGTTGGCTGTGGGATAACCAGGACGCCGAAGCCTTCCTGCTGGTGGTGGACTCCTTTGACCCGCACGAACCCTGGGACCCGCCCGATCACTACCGGCGCCTCTATGACCCCGACGACGACGTGGAGAACATCATCCAGTCGCTCTATGGCCCCATCGGCAAGCGGCTGACGCGGCGGCAGGTGAAGCGACTGCAGGCCAACTACGCCGGTGAAGTGACCATGGTGGACCGCTGGTTCGGCTACCTCATGGAGACCCTTCGCAACAGTGGTCGTCTCGAGGACACAGTGGTGGCGGTCATCAGCGATCATGGGCACAACATCGGCCTCGAGCCGGGCGACAAGGGGCTGATAAGCAAGCAGGGCCACCCCATCACGCGCGGTGTCGCGGATCTCGTCATGATGCTGCGCCATCCCCGGGGCGAGGCGGCCGGGACTGCTTGTCATTCCCTGGCCTACAACTTCGATCTGACCACCACCATGCTCGCACTGGCCGGAATCGAGCCCCACCCGGAGATGGAGGGCATCGATCTGTGGCCGGTGGTGCGCGGAGAAGCGGCCGGCCGCGACTACGTCTCCATCGGCTGGAACGCCACCATCACCGTCATCGATCAGGACTGGTGGTACAATGACAGCGTTTGGGGCGAGGCGCCGCTGCTCCATCGCCTGGCCGAGGACGCCGACCTGCGGGTGAACGTCGCCGCCGAGTACCCGCGGGTGGTGGAGGAGATGCGCCGGCGGATGCTGGCCGACGCCGGGGGCGCCATCCCGGACCTGCTGCAGGACTACAAGGTCGAGTTGGGCTGCACTCCCTACGTGGATAACGTTGAGCCCTGAGCTTCGTGGGCGTACTGTGGGCGACTGCACCCAATCGGCCGACGTTCAGCTGAGCCGGTTCACAGGGGTGGGGTGAGTCCGCCAGAGCATTGGACCCGGCGATCAGCGGCTGGCCGCCCCATGTCATTACGAGCTCGTTCACGGCGGAGCCGTGAACGAGGCGAGGAATCTACCCTCAGCACCCGGAAGATTCTTCGGCCCATCGAGCGATTGTTACAGGCGCCTGACGGGCCTCAGAATGACGCCGGGAGGCCATGATGCCGGTTCCGGGGTGCGCGACCAGCCCGGACGGTCGCTGTTATGGCCAAGATGTGGTTGCCCTGTGGGCGCACCGGTCCGACTGGTAGCGACTGGGCGGGGATAGTAGAATCGGTGGCGGTAGCAGGAGACAGGCGGAGGCCGGAATCATCGAGGGAGCGGCATTGAGCGATCGGCAGGCAGGCGGACCGGGGCTGGGCCGTCGCGTTGTCTTCCTGGGTTCACCCGAGTTCGCCGTGCCGGCGCTGCGGGCGCTGGCCGAGCGCTACGATGTGGTCGAGGTAATCACTCAGCCGGATCGGCCGGCGGGGCGCGGGCGCCGGCTGCAGGAGCCGCCGGTCAAGGCGGCAGCGCGCGAACTGGGGCTGCCGGTGTGGCAACCGGAGCGGCTGGCCGGCAGAGAGGCACGGGAGCGGCTGCAGGCATTGCGGCCCGACTGCGGAGTGGTGGTGGCCTACGGGGAGCTTCTGCGACCGTCGTTGCTCGCCATCCCGCCGCGCGGCTTCGTCAACGTGCATGCCTCGCTGTTACCGGTGCACCGGGGAGCCTCGCCCGTGGCGGCGGCCATTCTTGATGGCGACGCGGAGACCGGCGTGACTATCATGCTGCTGGACGAGGGCATGGACACCGGGCCCATCTTGGCCCAGGAGCGGACGCCCATCCGGTCGGACG
>JAAYAV010000234.1 GCA_012719195.1 Anaerolineae bacterium
CTGCCGGAGATCGAGCGGCAGGTGGAAGCGCTCATCGAGGAGATGCGCCGAAGCGATGCTTAGCCCGCAGTTTGCCCCCAGAGATAGTTGCGGCAATACTGGCAAGCGTAGTTGTTACTAGAGATGCACTGGGTTTACTGGGTGATGCTGCGTTGAGCGACCTTAGCCGCGCCATTCTCATAGCCTTGGGCAGCCTCTGCGTCGGGCTGGCAGTGCTGGGGATGTTCCTGCCCGTACTGCCCACCACGCCCTTCCTGCTGTTGGCGGCGGGGCTGTATGCCCGCGGCTCCACCCGCTTCCACCACTGGCTGGTGGATCACGAGCGCCTGGGCCCCTACGTGCGCGACTACCGCGCCGGCCGGGGCATCCCCCGCCAGACCAAGGTCGTGGGGCTGACCTGGATGTGGCTGGCCCTGCTTTCCTCGATCGTCATCACTCGTTCGCCCGCGATTGCCGTGCTCCTGATCGCCATCGGCTCCTACGGGACTTGGTTTCTCTCCCGGGTACCGACGCGGCCGGAGTGAACGCCCGCCCCTGAGCGTTGAGAGCTCCTAGTCTGCCCAGTATGCTTGAGCCATGACTTGATTCGCGTCGGGTCGCGCGCCTTCCGTGGTGCCGTCCCGCCGAGTCCTGTCTCCCGTCGGCGGCCGCCGGACTGAGACCCGCGCGCAGCGGGTTGTGTAGGTTGGGGGTTGGGTATGATCGCAATACGCCGTTCGTTCGCCCTCGCGTTGGCCCTCTCGCTCGTGTTGCTGCAACCGCTCATCGCCTCGGCCGCCTCGGTGCGGCTCACCGCCGATTCCGTCCCCGCCGGAGTGCACAGCTTCAAGATCAGCCCCGACGGGCAGTGGGTGGTGTACGAGGTGCGGGACTACGGCGTCGCCCCTCAGTGGTCGCTACACACCGTCCCCCTGGGCGGTGGCGCAGCGGTAAGGCTGTTCACGTACACCCCTGGCGGCAACCCCGACCTGCAGTACTTCATCACTCCGGACAGCAAGCGCGTCATCTACGGCAAGGCCTACGACGGCAGGGTCCCGATGCTCGACCTGTGGAGCGTCCCCATCGCCGGCCCTGAGGCCGGCGCTGTGCGCCTGACCGGTGTGCCTAACTGGACCAGCCTTGGCTTGTCGCCCGGCTTGGGGAGCGCCAGGGACATAACTTACGTCGGCACCCCTGTGGGGCTCAGTGCAGTGTTCCAAGGGTTCGATGAGGAAACGGAAGAACGGTTCCTGGAAGTGGTACCCGTGGCCGGATCGCCTGACGGTCCGCGGCGGCTAAGCCTAGAGGGAGTGTCGGTCAGTTACTACCAGGCGACGCCCGATGGCAGCTCAGTCGTCTACTGGGGCCAGCGCCCCGATCGGACCTCGGCGCTCTACCACGTTTCCGTCACCGGGCATGCCCAGTCCGCCATCCTGCTGGACGAGTTCGTGCCCGGAGTCCGTCTCGGGCACGCCGACATCAGCGCCGACGGGCGGCGCCTGGTGTATGCCCTGGGCAATGACATGAAGACCTACGCTGAGTTGCGGACCATTGACCTCACCGCGCCCTCTCCCAGCCCTCTGTCTCTGCGGCCGCCCGACGCAAACGGTGGTTGGGCCCCCACGTTCCAGATTGTCCCAAACGGGAGCACCGTCATATATCGCGATCCGGGGGACTACGGGCTGCACCTGGTGCCCATCGCTGGCCCGGCTGCCGAAGCCAGGCTCTTGGCGCCCTCCCTCCCCGGCCTGGTCGTCACCGACTCATGGTGGATTGCCGCCGACGGCGGTTACTTGGTGTACACCGTCTACGACCATGGCTCGGAGCGCCTTGTCCTATGCAGCGTTCCCCTGGAGGGCCCTGCCGACGTCCGGGCCCCTCTGGCGGCCGTGGCCGCATCCGACTTCCTCTATGCGCTGCGTGTGGATCCGGTTGATCGGCACGTCCTCTACCTGACCCAGATAGAGGACCTCTCCATCATGCGGCTCTTCAGCGTGCCGGTGGCTCCACCCGTCCGAGGACCGACGCTGCTGGCGGAGGCGGTGACCGCCAGCGGCTACGGCCTGGCCGCGACGGATGTGAGCCCCGATGGCGCCAAGGTTCTGTTCCTGGCGCCAAGAGACCCGGCGTTCCGGGAGCAGCTCTACCAGGTTCCGATTGACGGGCCGGCGGACGCGGCCATCGAGCTCAATGGGCCGCCGGCGCCGGGCGGCGGCGTGTCGTGGTCAGCCGCCTTCGCGCCCGACGGCACTCGCGTGGTGTACATCGCCCAGCAACTGGGAGACGGCTCCCCCCAGCTCTACGCGGCCGACGACGGCAAGGCGCTGGTGGGCTTCAGCGCCTACGAAATAATGGTGCCCGAGAACGGCGGGGAGGTGCGGATCCCGCTGCGACTGAGCCAGCCGTCGGTGCTGCCGGTTACGGTCACGGTGCTGGCCGAGACGGATGCCGGCATCCCGGGCGAGGGCCTGGGGTTCGACTACGAGCTAGGCTCCGACAAGGTGACCTTCCCGCCCGGCGAGACCGAGGCCTACCTCACTCTGCACCCCATCCCCGACGGCCGGCCCGAATGGGACGCGCCCTTCCTCCTCGCCCTCACCGCTCCGGAGAACGTCGGCCTCTCCAGTATGTCCCGCATTCGGATAAGGATCGTGGACTGGGCCGGGTACGCGCCCCAGGTGGGGCGGTGACGAGCCGTCGCCGGCAGTCGGCGCCGAGGTGCGCCGTGAGCGGTTGGGGCGCACGGCCGCCCCGCCATGAATGGCCGGGGCTACACAAAGCGAAGCCGGCCGCTAGGCACGGCTCCGCCGTGTCCGCTTCGCCGGCTGAACCAGCCCGCCGTAGGGCGGGCTTCGCCTACCAGTAGCCCCGCGGCTTCAGCCCGGGGCGACGACCGCGTGCCTTGCGCAACCTTGGACGCAGGGAAGCACACAAGGGGCCGTTTCACGGACGATAGCGCCACCGACGTCCACGGGTGGCTCACGGCTGTGTGCTCGTCTGCCGGCCGCCCCGCCATGAATGGCCGGGGCTACATGAGGCGAAGCCGGCCGCTAGGCACGGCTCCGCCGTGTCCGCTTCGCGGGCTGAACCAGCCCGCCGTAGGGCGGGCTTTGCCTACCAGTAGCCCCGCGGCTTCAGCCCGGGGCGACTACGATTGGACGCACGGCCGTGCGCCGGTACGGTCCTCTCCGTCCTCTCTGTGCTCTCTGTGGCCGATCGCTTCCCTTTGACGCCCTGCCCCTCAGCGGCGAAACTGGCGCAAAGGGAGGCCAGCCCATGCGCCCGAACATCCTCTACCTGCATTCACACGACACCGGCCGGCACATCCAGCCGTACGGCCACGCCGTCCACACGCCCAACCTGCAGCGCCTGGCGGACGAGGGCGTGCTCTTCCGGCAGTGCTTCTGCGCCGGGCCCACCTGCTCGCCCAGCCGCGCCGGCCTGCTTACCGGCCAGTCGCCGCACACGGCGGGAATGATCGGTCTAGCCCACCGCGGCTTCCGACTCCACGACTACGGCCAGCACCTGATCCACACCCTCGGCCCGGCGGGCTACTACACCGCCCTGGCCGGGGTGCAGCACGTCGCTGCCAGCGAGGACACTATCGGGTACGATGCCGTGCTGGGCGCGGGCGACCGCCGGGAACGCTATCGGCGAACGGAGCACAATGCGGCCGACTTCCTGCGGCAGCCGCCCTCGCAGCCATTCTTCCTCTCCGTCGGTTTCGAAGAGACCCACCGCGTCTACCCGGACCCGGGGCCGGAGGACGATCCCGCCTACTGCCTGCCGCCCGCGCCCCTCCCTGACGACCCGGAGACCCGCTACGACATGGCTGCCTTCCACACCAGCGCCCGCACCTTGGATGAGCGCATGGGCGTGGTGCTCGATGCCCTGCGGGACAGCGGGCTGGCCGGCAATACCCTGGTCATCTGCACCACCGACCACGGCATGGCCTTCCCGCGGCTCAAGTGCAACCTCCAGGATAGCGGCATCGGCGTGATGCTGATCATGCGCGGGCCGGCCGGCTTCGAGGGCGGGCGTGTCGTGGACTCGCTGGTGTCGCACGTGGACATCTTCCCCACTCTGTGCGACCTGCTCGAGATCGAGCCGCCCCCCTGGCTGCAGGGCGTCTCCCTGTTGCCGCTGATCACCCGGGAGAAGGCCGAGGTGCGCGAGGAGGTATTCTCCGAGGTCACCTACCACGCCGCCTACGAGCCCATGCGCTGCGTGCGCACCCAGCGCTACAAGCTCATCCGCCGCTACGACGAGCGCCTGCGGCCGGTGCTACCCAACTGCGACAACAGCCCCAGCAAGGACCTGCTCCTGGCGCACGGCTGGGCCGACCGCCGCTACGACCGCGAAGAGCTCTACGACCTCATCTTCGACCCCAACGAGACGCGTAACCTGGCCGCCGACCCGGCCATGGCGACGGTGCTGGCCGACATGCGCGGCCGGCTGGACGAATGGATGCGACGCACCGGCGATCCCCTGCTCGACGGGTTCGTCGTGCCGCCGCCGGACGCCTACGTCAACGACCCGGAGGGCCTGTCGCCGCAGGAGTCGCCCATGACGGGGCAGGAGTTCGTGGCCCTGCGGCGGGAAAGAGGGTACCCGGCGGGGTGAAGCCCGGCTCACCGGCGCTGCGGACGCATGTAAGTGCCGCTTCTTGACAGCGATGCTATCATCGAGCTACGC
>JAAYAV010000235.1 GCA_012719195.1 Anaerolineae bacterium
CGGCGGCCTCGAACGCGGCCACCGCTTGGTCGCTGTTCCCCAAGCGCTGGTAAGCGATTCCCAGGGTAGAGTAGTCGCTGTGCAGGCCGGGATCGAGCTTGGTCGCCTCGGAGTAGGCGGCGATCATTTCCTCCCAGCTCTCCGCCTCCCAGTAGGCCATCCCGAGGGAGCGGTACGTCCACGCCAAGCGATCGGGGCGGAGGCCCAGTTCCTGGCCGCGCGATATGGCCTGCCGGTACAGAGCCAGGGCGCCATCGAGGTCGCCTTGACCCAACAGCCCGTCAGCGCGGGCCACGATGGCCTGGATGTCGGCGGCAGAGTCGGACTCGGCCGGAGCGGTGGCGTCAGCGGCCAGTTGGTAAGCAGCCTCGGCCTCTTCCTGGCGGCCGAGTTGGCCATAGACGCCGGCAAGGGAGAGCTGGATGCTGCTGTCCTCGGGCGCCAGTCGCGCCGCCTCCGCCAGGGCGGCAACCGCTTCCTCATTGCGACCATCGGCGGAGAGGAGCAGGCCGCGCAAGTGGTGAGCGTCGGCGCTGTCGGGGCGCAGGCGCAGGGCCTCGTTGATCTCGTCTAGGGCGCCGGCCACGTCGCAGTTGGCGTTGTAGACGATGGCGAGGTTCTGGTGTGCCTCGTAGAAGTCGGGATTGAGGGCGACAGCCTGTTCCAGTGAGGCCACGGCCTCGGCGAAGGCGCGCCGGTTGAACTGGCAGGCGGCCCGGTAGAGTAGGATGGCGTCCTTTCCCATGAGGACGGTCTCGTCGGGAACGGAGCCGAGGGCGGCCTCGAAGAAGGGCAGGGCGCGGTCATCCTGACCGTCGGCGTAGTAGACGAGGCCGATGGTGGCGGCGGCAATGTAGCTCATCTCTCGGAGCTCTTTGTCTACCCGGAGCTCGAGGCGGTCCAGACTGGCCAGGCCGACGGTCGCCTGCTTGACGATGGGGGCGAACTGCTGCGGGCTGCGCACCAGCTCGAAGCTGGGATTGACGCCGGCGTCGTCGTACCAGCCGTAGATGACGACGGCAGCCTTGCGCGCGGCGGCTTTGTCGCGAGCGTCCCCGGTGGAGTAGACCTCGTTCACCCGCTCTACGTAGACGCCTTCGACCTTCAGGTCCTTGAGGGCTTGGCTGAGGCCCGACTCGATGCGGCGGGCGTAGTCCACGCTCTTGGCTCCGGGCGCTTGTTCGAAGCCGGCGATGAGAACGATGAGGCCCTTGGGCGGGCGCGTCATCTCGTACACGGTCCAGCCGCCCCAGCCGGCAGCGGCAAGCAAGGTGACCGCCAGCCCAACGCCGGCGAGAGTGCGCTGCTTACGGTTGAAGGTATGTGGCCGAGCGAGCACGTAGCCGGCACTGAGCACCATGGCGCCTACGCCGACGGCGACCACTGCCAGGCCGATGAGCGGGTTTCGGAGAAGGTTGACGGCATGCAGCGATTTGTCCAGCAGGGCCATGACGGCGGTGAGGACGGCGAGGATCTGCACCAGGAACTGGCGGATGCCTTCGCGGGGAGGGGGAGGCGGCGGCGTCTGGCCGGAAGCGGGTGTAGCGGTCTCGGGCTGCGCCTCTTCTTGCGGCGCGGTGGCGGCCGCGGCCGGGGTGGCTGCAGCCCCGGGAAGGGCCGCCTGCAGAGCGGCGAGCAGCTCGCCCGCCGTCCGGTAACGCTGCGCCGGGTCGGCATTGGTGGCGCGGCTCAGGATGGTGTCGAGGCCGGGTGAATCCGCTCGGGCGCCGGCGAGCAGGTGGGCGGCGATTTGCCCGAGCGAGTAGACATCGGCGCGCCCGTCGGGTGCCGCGGCGGCGGCGAGTTCGGGGGCGAGGTACGGTCGCGCCGGCTCGGGGCAGGCGGCCAGAAGCCGCTGGGGGCCCACGATCTCGGCGAGGCCGAAGTCGGTGATCAGGGGCTCGCCGTCCGCGCGAAGCAGTACGTTTGAGGGCTTCAAGTTGAGGTGCCGTAGGCCGCGGTGGTGGGCGTAGTCGAGAGCAGCGGCGAGCGACTGGAGGAGCCTCAGGGCCGCAAGCGGTTCCATGCTGCGGCCGGCAGCCGACAGGCGCGCCAGTTCCTGCTCAAGGCTCGTCCCCTCGATGAAGGGACTGGCCAGGTAGGCGGCGCGGACGCCCATTAGCTCGGATACGCCCGAACCCAGCAGCTCGATGATACCCGGATGTCGCAGGGCAGCCACGCCCTGCGCGACCCTCTGAGAACGCTCCAGGAACGCGTCGCTGTCGGCGTCAGTGGGGTAGACGACCTTGAGGGCCGCCTCCCGATCCGTCCCCGTTTCGCGAGCAAGGTACAACTGACAGAGGGCGCCCTCGGCGACAAGGGCGGTGAGCTCGTAGTGCCCGAGCGTCTGTCCTACCAGGCTGGGCATGCGGTCAGCCCTCCGGGGGCGGCAGGTTCGCCCACGTCGCGGTGCCTAGCGAATCCGTTGTAGGGTGAGCGAGAGCTCAAAGGGACTCTCGAGGTCGTCGCCGATGAGGATGCCGTCTTCGGCTATGCCGTAGTAGCCCTCCGCGCCCGCTATCATGCTATACGTCTCGCCGCGGAAGAGTGGCAACGGTAGCTCGTAGTAGCCGCGGCGATCGGTCTCGCCCCAGGCGTAGACCTGGTCCTCCTCCCACTCGAACTGGTCCACAGTGACGCCGGGCTGCAGCACGATGAAGAAGGCGCTGCGGATCCCGCGCCCGGTGGTCGCGTCCAGGACATAGCCGTAGACCTCCAGTCCGTCCGCCGGCGATAGAGGCGTGGGAGTCGGCTCCGGGGAGCCGGCGATCGAGCAGGTGCCCTCCCGCACCACCTCTCCGAGTACAGTCAGGGAGAGCTGGTAGTCGCCGACGGGCAGAGCCTCGTCGCTGTTGATGGCGATCCAGAAAGCCTCGCCGCTCTCGCCGTAACTCCAGGTATCGTCCACAGAGGCGATGGGTTCGCCATCCAGCGCCCATTCGCGGGTCCAGTCCCAGCCGTCGCGCATACCGGTGTAGTCGAAGAAGGCATAGAGCTCGCCGATGCCGTGCTCAAAGGAGGTGCCGGGGTTCTGCGGATTGCCGCGCCGGTCCACCCCCTCGGCGAAGGTCACTGGCCCGAAGACCTCCGCAGCGGCACCCTGCCCGCCGACGTAGAGATCACTGGTGGCGGCGAGCACGTCGTCCAGGAACAGCTCCAGACGGTAGACACCCACCTGCAGACCTTGGGGAGGGCTGAGGAACAGCGAGCCGGTGCCGGATCCTCCCGGAAGACGAGTGCCTGCGCCGCGACCGATCTCCTCGCGTTCATAGTACCAGGCGAAGCTCCAGTCCTGGTTTCTCGCCAAGCCCTCATACTCGAAGCTTGCCTCAACTTCGGCAGAACCGGCCGCAAAGACGTAACCGGTTTGGTTGCCGGAGGCGAAACGGATGTCGGATATCTGGGGTCCGGCGGGCAGTCCTCCGCCCACGGTGACGCTGGCGGATCCGATCTCCTGCCCCTGATAGTTGATCACGAACTCGTAGGCGCCGTCGGCCAAGGGATCATTCTGGATGCTCAGCCAGGAGGTACCGCGGGCGCCTCCGTTCCAGCTGGCGGGGGCCCAGATGTCGTCGTAGACCTCGCCGTCATAGACAAGGACCGGCTGCCAGCTAGCGCCATCTTCCAGGCCGTCGTAGTCGAAGAGCAGGTAGATGGTCTCGGTCCCGCTGGGGAACGACTGCATCACGGAGACCGGCTGGTCGAAGTCGTTGACGGCGGGGGCGAAGAGGGGCCGGCTGATGGTGGGCACGCCGGCTACGGACGACGGGCCCGGCACCACCTCCGGCGCCGGCTGGGTCTGGAGTCCGTGCTGGGCGGCCTCGATGAGAGGAAGGGCCAGCTTGACCGGCCTAAGCGCATTGATGAAGCCGCCCATGGGTATGCAGGCGTCGTTCTCGTCAATTCGGCCGTCGTTGTTGGTGTCGGAGTACTGGCGGCAGTCCAGCTCGAGGTCATCTCCGGCGCCGAACTTGGTGGGCACGCCCACCAGCAGGCCCTCGTCGTCTACCGCGGTGCCCCCGCTGTTGCCGCCGGCCACGGTGGCGTCGGTCTTGATCCAGGCGCGTCCCTCTACTCCACGGGCGCTGGAGAAGCCGCTGACGTTGCCGCTGGTGAAAGTGATGGTCTCGCCGCCAATCCCGGGGTACCCCAGGATGGAGACGTTGTCGCCGATCTCGAGGAAGTCTGAGTCTCCGAGCGGCAGATAGGGAAGGTTGAGGGTGGCGGGGTCGACGGGGGTGCCGTCGATGCTCTTGGTGAGACGGACCACCGCCAGGTCGAGATCGGCGCTGTACTGCACCACCTCGGCGATGTAGGACGGCTGGGGCGCCTGGTCGGAAGCCACCGTCAGGGCGACGGCGAGCAGGTCGTAGTCGAAGCCGCTGTCGGCCCCGTACATCGCCTCCGGATAGGCAACGTGGCAGTTGGTGAGTATCAATCCGTCCGGCGAGATGATTGTGCCGGAGCCGGTCCACTTCGGGATCAGCATCCCGCGTCTGCCCTCGTCGACGGCGATGAACTGGACTACGGACTTGATGACCCGCTGAGTGGTAGCGCGGTCCAGTGCCTCGGCTACCGTTGAGGCAAGCAGCGAGAAGATAATCGCGACCAGAACAGCGATGGGCAGACCGCGCCTAAGACTCATTCTACCTCCAAATGAGCGACCGAAGCCGCCCCAACTTGGTTTTCGCCTGGTGCTCGCCCGCTGAGACGCGAACCTCGCGTCTCCCGCTTACCCTGCAGCTGTGAGCGCCACTCCTGGCAACACGGACCGTCTGGCGCCGCCGTGGAGCTGCAGATCGACCTCAGCGGCCGCTCGTCGTGGTCGAGACCGTTCGCCCCTCCCGATGGGACTCGTCCAGGACGTCGACGGACGCGAAGTTCAGCGGAGGGGCCCCATAGGTCCGCGACCGCCGGCGCCAACGCCGGTGCACGGCTCCTGCTGAGTGCCCCCGATCCGGCCCGCTCGGCGCAAAGTCTGCCGGCGCATCTACCATCAACGGCTACTTCCTGGTGCCGGATCATTTGGGCGAGGAGCGTAGGAAAGACTTCAGGTCCTTCACCGCCCCGCCGAAGTTGTCCTCGGCTGCCGTTAGGGTGACCACCTGGACTGCCTGATCGACGGCGAAGAGGTACTCCTGCCCCAGCATTACTACTGGCGCGGCGCTGAGGAAGGGGTTGGCCTTGGTCTCCACGAAGGCGAACGTCACCTCGAGTGCCTCGCGCCCGGGCACGGCCGCCGAAGGACCCACGTTCAGGACCCGGTAAGCGGTCCAGCCGCGACCCCGCTCGAGAGTTAGGGCCTGATGTACAGCGCTGAGCGGATTGGCGGTTTCGGCGGTGACGGGGCGCCGCTGCAGAGAGAGGGTGGTGCGGGCCGGGCTGACCGGCTTCTCGACTTGGAGTAGCACGGGAGTGTCGGAGGAGGCTCGCACCCAGCCGGCCGGGTAAGCGATCCGCATTCCGTCGGCCTCGTACACGGAGGTCCGCCCCTCGGCGGCCGCCTTGACGGCCCAGCCGAGGAGCAGGGCCACCACCGTGAGGGCGAAAACGGCCGCGGAGGACCAGCGATCTCGCCTCTGGGCGTTTGCAGTCATGCCACTGTTCATTGTCTCTCCTTAGGCTCCCGCTGCCTGCGGGGCACGGCCCGCCAGTCGACGGATGAGGTAGAAGAGGGCGGCGAAGGTGACGGCCGCCACGACGGTGGCGAGGATCAGGCCGGGCCAGGGGTTGTAGCCGCCACCCTGGAGGCCAATTCCGGTGGTGCTCACCTCGCCGAGTGCGTACACGAACAGGCCGTTGAGTGTCGCCGCCAGGGTGAGGCCGGCGGGCATCCACCATACGGGCTCGTCATCGAACTTGCACCGGCCCAGGAAATAGCCGGTTAGGCCGCCGAAGCTGGCCAGGGCCAAGGCGGTGACGGCGACGCGTATCACCCCGGCGGTGAGGTCCAGCCCGCCGCTCTGGAGGACGTACTGCACGTTGACCAGGCTGGCATAACCGAGCCCGGCTGCCGTGCCGTAGATGATTCCGTCCACCCGCTCGTCGAACTCCGGCGTGGGATAGACGCTATAGCGAACGGCGGCATAGATGAGGAACTGCTCGGTGAAGCCGATCACCAGAACGGCACCCAGGATGTGGTACAGCACCCCGGCGTCGAGCCAGCTACCGACCCGGAAGACCTCTTCCACCAGCGGAATGCCCACGGCTCGGGCCAGCAGGGCGCTGAGAATGAAGACGGCAAGCACCATGCGCTTTGGCTCCGGCTCGCGCGAATCCTGCCGGTAGAAGACGACGATCCAGATGGCAGCGGGGACGAGAGCCAGCACCACACTGACGACGACGAGAGTGGCGCCATCGAGCTTGGGCGGTGCTGAGCGGGAGATAAGCGCCACCACGGCCACGAAGATGGCAGTGAGGGCAACGCCGGCGCCTGTTGCCCACCACGTGCCCTTGCGGTCCCGGTAGGAGCGGGCGGCACAGTCGGCGCAGAGGAGTCGCCCCGGCTGTTGGGGCGACGTCGCCTCGACGGGTTTGCCGCAGGACGAGCACAGTTGACGATCCATCAGAACCTCCCTCCGTGGGAGCGAATGTAGAGGCAGCGCCGGGGGCCGGTACGGCGCGCAGCACCCGGAGTGGCTTGGCCGCGAGTTGAGACTGCTCGGGAGGTGAACCGGGCGACTCCCCCTTGCTGCGGTTACTCTGCCGCCAGGCAGCCGAGGCCACCTGGCGGTCTAGCCCGCGGGCCGGCTCGCACCGTGCCGCCGATCATGGTAGAGGACAGGCGACGCCGCAGACCGGATCGATGGTGTGGCGGCGATCGGCGCCGCAAGGAATGGGCAAGGACGAGCGATTCGGAGAAGCTGGACAGCACGCCTGCCCTCGCGCTAGTGTAGCGGAAGC
>JAAYAV010000236.1 GCA_012719195.1 Anaerolineae bacterium
ATCTCCAGCTCGTCCATCGCCCCCTTCTCCCGGTCCACCAGGATCAGGTAGTGCGGGCGCAAGCCCTTGATCTCCAGCAGCACCGTCTCCACCTGCGAGGGGAACACATTCACCCCGCGGACGATGAGCATATCATCCGTCCGACCGGTGACTCTGTCCATCCTAGCCAGAGTCCGGCCACAAGAGCAAGGTTCGACGTTCAGGCTGGTGATGTCGCCCGTCCGGTAGCGCAGGGCCGGCAGCGCTTCCTTGCTCAGCGTCGTCAGCACCAGCTCGCCCTTCGCGCCGGCGGGCAGCGGCTCCTCCGTCTCCGGGTCGATCACCTCCACCAGGAAGTGATCCTCGTTCACGTGCATCCCGCAGCGAGCCTCACACTCCGCCGAGACGCCGGGACCCACCACCTCGCTCAGGCCGTAGGTATCGTACGAGCGCAAGCCCAAGCGTTCCTCGATCTCGCGCCGCATCCCTTCCGACCACGGCTCCGAGCCCTGGATGCCCACCCGCAGGCTGAACGAGCGCAAATCCACCCCCAGCTCGGCTGCCTGCTCCGCCAAGTATACGGCGTAACTGGGCGTACAGACCAAGACCGTCGTGCCCAGGTCTTCCATCAGCATCAGCTGGCGGCGCGTGTTGCCTGAGGACACCGGCACCACCGCCGCCCCCACGCACTCACAAGCGTCGTGCCAGCCCAGCGCCCCCGTGAACAGCCCATAGCCCATCGAGATCTGCACCAGGTCCTCGTCGGTGACGCCGGCCGCCACCAGCTCCCGGGCGCACATCTCCCCCCAGTTGCGCAGGTCCTCGGCCGTGTAGGCCACCACCGTCGGCTTCCCAGTCGTGCCGCTGGAGGCATGAATGCGCGCCACCTCCTTGCGCGGGACGGCAAACAGCCCGTAGGGGTACTGGTCGCGGAAGTCCGCCTTGCGGGTGAAGGGCAGGCGCCGCAGATCCCCCAGCGAGCCGATGTCATCGGGCGACAGGCTGCGGCCTTCCAGCGCCTGCCGGTAGTAGGGGACCCGGTCATAGGCGCGCCGGACCTGGTGCTGCAGCCTCTCCAGCTGCAGGGCCTCCAGGTTGCTGCGAGACATGCACTCCCGGTCGCTGTTCCAGATCACGTCATCCCTCCGCCAGGCCCCTCCCCACCCTCTCGGTGGGCCGGGCCCGCCTCTATCGCCACCCCGGTGCCCTCGCCACAGCGGCTCCGCACCCAGGTACCACTCTAGGCGCCGCCTTTGATACGCAGCTGGGCGGCGCATGCCCTCGCTCTCCCCTGCCGGCTACAGGCACACCCGTCCGAGGGAAGAGCGGCCCGCGAGGCGATCGCCGGCCGAAGCAGATTGTCGCGTACCCGCACGCTTCCTGCCAACTGGGGGTTCCTCGCCCCTCCGGGCTGGGAGTTGACAGCGCGCGCACGATCGGGAATCATGCCCACTCATCCACGAGGGCCGGGCCACCGAGCAGCGCTGTTCGGCGGCCGCCGCAACGCTTGCCTCGCTCGGCGGAACAGGAACCACGCACACCCCACGGCATGTCATCCAGGGGCCCGCGGGCCCCACTTCACTGATTGCCGCAAGGGTCGGGAGTAGCCGAAGATGATCTGGGATCACGAACACGAGACGATGCCCCGGGCGGACCTGGAGCGCCTTCAGGCCGCGCGCCTGCGCGAACTGGTTGCCCGTGTCTACTCACGAGTTCCGTTTTATCGCCGCGCCCTCCAGGCCCGCGGCCTTGGTCCGGGCGATATCCGCGGCCTCGCGGACCTGTCCGCCCTGCCCTTCACTGTTAAGAGCGACTTCCGAGACAACTACCCCCTCGGGCTGGCGGCGGTGCCCACCGAAGACATCGTGCGCATCCACGGCTCCAGCGGCACCACCGGCAGGCCCACCGTGGTGGCGTATAGCGCGCGCGACGTCGATCTGTGGTCCGAGATGATGGCCCGCGCCCTTACAGCCGCTGGTGTCACCAGCCGCGACATCGTGCAGAACGCTTACGGTTACGGCCTCTTCACCGGCGGCCTCGGCCTGCACTACGGCGCCGAGCGCATCGGCGCCACCGTCATCCCCGTCTCCGGCGGCCAGACTCGCCGCCAGATCATGTTGGCCCAGGACCTGGGCAGCACCGTTCTCACCTGCACCCCCTCCTACGCCCTCTACGTGGCCGAGACGGCCGAGGAAATGGGCACCAGCCTGCGGGAGACGAAGCTGCGCGTGGGCATCTTCGGGGCCGAGCCCTGGTCGGAGCGAATGCGGCAGGAGATTCAGGCCAAGACCGGCCTGCTGGCCCTCGACGTCTACGGCCTAAGCGAGATCATCGGACCCGGCGTCTCCATCGAGTGCGAGCACCAGGCCGGCCTGCACATCTTCGAGGACCACTTCCTGCCCGAGATTGTGGACCCGGCCACCGGTGACCCGCTGCCCTACGGCGCCAAGGGCGAGTTGGTCGTCACCACACTCACCAAAGACGCCATGCCGGTGATCCGCTACCGCACCGGCGACATCACCTCGCTCAACCCGGAGG
>JAAYAV010000024.1 GCA_012719195.1 Anaerolineae bacterium
CACCACCTCGGCTTCTTCCGCCGGCTGAGCGGGCACATCCGGGGCAGCCACCACGTCCCCCGTCTTGATCTTCTGGTCGATGAGCCGGAGTAGGTCGTCACGGTAGGTGTCGCGGTACTGCTCTGGTTCCCAGGCCGTGGTCATTGTCTCCACCAACTGGTCGGCCATTCTCAGCTCCTGGGGGCTGACGCCCAGATCGTCCAGGTCCCCGCTTGGGAGCTCGAGCTCGGACGCGTCTCGCAGTTGATAAGGCCAGCGCAGCGTATAGGCCAAGAGGGCCGGTCCATCGGGCAGGACGGCGCAGAGATGTTGGCGTTCCCGGATCACGACTTTGGCCACACCCACCTTGCCCGTGCGTCGGAGGGTCTCTCGAAGCAGGGCGTACGCCTTTCGGGCCGTCTTGGTCGGCGCTGTGTAGTACGGGGTCTCGTAGAACGCGATGTCTATCTCGGCGGCGTCCACGAAGTGCATGATGTCGATGCTCTGAGTCGACTCGACGTTGGCTGCCTTGAGGTCGGCCGGCCCAACGACCACATAGCGGTCTTTCTCGTACTCATATCCCTTGACGATCTCATCGAACGGGACCTCGTGGCCCGCGTCGTCCGTCCACCTGTTGCGCACCCGGCGCATGTCGCTGCCGTGGAGCATGCGGAAAGTCACGTCTTGCTGGGCGTTCTTGGCGGGGTAGAGCGAGACCGGGATGGTGACCAGCCCGAAACTGATAGCTCCATTCCAAAGCGCGCGGGCCATGGTCTCTTCCTCCTTGCGCGATGTGTCTAGGTGCCATCTACCCCGCTCACGACCGGCCTATGCTCGGTAGGTGTCGGCCCGCTACTTCGACCGGGGTCCGCGGACCAGCGACACCAGCGCGCCGGCGACCGCCAACCCGGCTGCGACCAACATGGCTGTGCGGTATCCATCGGAGAATGACAGCGCCGCCGCCTCGCTGGCCGCCTCACCCAGGAACAACACCCGCCCGCCGGTCGGGCCGAGGCCCGACGCGGCGATGGCGCCCAACAGCGCCACCGAGACGCCCTGCCCGGCCGTGCGCATGGTGCCCAAGAAGCCCGAAGCGAGGCTCAGTTCCGACCGTTTAACCGCGCCCATGACCGACGAAGTATTGGGCGAGCTGAAAGCCGCCATGCCGACGCCCACAACTGCAAGAGCCACAATCACCCGCCATATCGGTGCCGGCGACGGCAGGAGGCCAAGCTGGGCCGTTCCCGCCGCTACCAGCAACATGCCCGCGGTGGCCGGGATCTGCGAGCCTATACGGTCGGAGAGCCGTCCAAACACAGCTGACAAGGCCACCATGAAGAACGGCTGCGTAAGCAGAAGCAACCCGGCGTCCTGCGCCGTGTATCCCTCCGAGATCTGCAGAAACACCGCCGTGAAAGTGGAGATCCCGTATACCGCCGCGTAGTTGAGCAGGGCAGCCATAGTCCCCGCGGCGAAGACGCGGTTCTTGATCACCAGGTCGAGATTCAGCAGGGGATCGCTTACCCGGCGTTCGAACGCGACAAACGCCCCGAGGAGTACCAGGAAGCCACCCAGCAGTCCCAGCGTGAGCGGGCTGAGCCAGCCCCAGAACGGGACTGAGATCAACGGCACCAGAAGGGTCACCAGCACCGCCGCGAGAAGAGCGGTACCTGTCCAATCGAGAGGCCGGCCCGTGACCACCGTGCCTTGACGTGCTGATGCCCGGTCGTGGCGCTCGGTACCCATCAGTCGCCACCCGTTGGCAAGGACGATGGCCACCAGCGGCACGTTGACAAGGAAGATCCAGCGCCAACTGGTGTGACTTACGATCAGCCCTCCGATAGGGGGACCGGCCATGAGGCCGAGGTATCCGGCCATGGCGTTCAGGCCTAGTCCCCGTCCTCTCTCGCTGGGAGGAAAGACGGCCGTCACGAGCGCGGGTGACGTGGCTGCCATGAAGCCGGCGCCCGCTCCCTGCAGACAACGGACCACTATGAGGAAGGGTCCTGAGAACGCCAACGCACAGGCGACGGAAAAGATCCCGAAGATTCCGACGCCTATGAGGTAGAAGCGCATGAGCCCGTGCTTGTCGGCAAGGCGGCCCACGGGTATGAGAAAGACGCTCATGGTGAGGACGTAAGCCGCCTGCACCCAGAGCGCCTCGGAATATGTGAGCTGGAGAGCGGGTCCTAGTGTCGGGAGAGAGACGGCGACCACCGTCG
>JAAYAV010000237.1 GCA_012719195.1 Anaerolineae bacterium
CCCAGCCAGTCGGCGGTGGTGTTGAGAACGTTGCCGTCCTCGTCATAGAGAGTGGAGTATGCCACCAGCCAATCGAAGGTTTCATCCGATTCGTTGAGGACGGCACCGAGGATCCGGAAAACATCGTCCTCTATGGAGCCCTCTACCTCGGTTACCGTCAGCTCGGACCCGATCGCAGACCGGTCACCGATCCAGGCCGACAGCTCGTAGTCAGAGATGTCTTCGACGGCTACGTCCTCAAGCTCCTCTTCGTAGACGGGAATCCAGAAGCTGGAAACCTCGCCCGGCGCGAGGACGGGGCGATCGAGGTAGGCCATGAAGGGATCCAGGACCCCATTGCCATCCACGTCGAACAGCTGCACCTCGATCTGCACCATGGAGTCGACACTGTCGTCGGAGATGTTCTCCACCTCTCCAACGATCCCAATGCCGCCATAGTCGGAGAGGTAGCCGGCGTGGCTTACGAACTCGAGCACACCGTCGGCCGAGGTGAGGCGGAGAGCCGCCTGGCCCGCCTCGCTATCCAGGCCGGTTCCATAGCCGGTGACGAAGACATAGTAGGAGTCAGCGTCCTCGAAGTGCTCGAAGAAGATTGCCGAAAACGGCGCCGTATCGCCCGGAGCGAGAGGCTCATCGGGGTAGCTCCAGTCCAGCGTAACGTTCAGCACTTCGCCTTCGGCATCGTACAGCGTCGAATAGACGAATAGGACATCCAGGGTCATCTCGGTCTGATTCTCGACCTCGCCCGAGATAACGAAAGTGCCGTCGTCCTCTTCAGCCTCGCTGGAGAGCACGTTCAGCTCAACCTCGAATTGCGGTGTCTCACTGACCCACAGCTTCAGCTCGTAGTCGGCAACCTCATCGGCACTGACATCGCCCAAGTCGTCCGACCAGATCGCCACCCAGAAGCTGCTCACCTCGCCCGGAGCGATCGAGGGGCGATCGAGGTAGGAGCCGAAGTCACCTTCGACCGGATCGCCGTTGACGTCGGTCAGCGTCGCGGCCACGGATACCAGGGTGTTTACCACCTGGTCCGAGACGTTCTCCACCTCACCGACAATGTTGATGCCGCCATCGTCCGTCACCCAGGCTCGGTGGCTGAGGAACTCGAAGACGTCTTCCTGGTCGGACCCAGGGCGCTTGATGGCGCCACCGGCGCCTCGGCCCGGCTCTGGAGTCCCTGCCACGAGGATCATCCGACCGGCACCCACCGGGTCGCCGGCTTGAGCCCACTCGCTAGCGGCTGCCGGCGCCGACACTGCATCACCCACGGCGCCTTCCGCTAGTCCGGCCACGTCCGCCGTGGGGCTGCAAGCCAGAAGTAACGCCGAGACTGCCAACAGCATTACCGCGATAAGTCTAGTGCGCATCTTCGCTGCTCCTTATCAGCCAGTATCGGGCTGCTACTAGCCCGGGCCGGGGCGCTCGCCCTAACCCCGAGCGCTACCGTCACGGACACGAGCGAATAGTAGCACAAGCCGCCCTTCGGGTCAGTATCGTCACGGGCGATCGGATCCTTGAGGAAGTGCGGTCTCTGCCTCAGCTCACCTCCTCGACAGAGGCGGCAGTGACCACGTCCGTGCCGGCGTCGGCGGGGTCCGCAAGGACAATCTGGTGCAGAGACACGGGGGCCAGCAACTCCACGCGGCGGAGCTCCGCCAACACGCCGGGGACCAATCCCCGGCTGATGGGCGATCGGGTACGCACCGGGACGACGGGAACGGCCCCGCCGCGCACTCGGACCGTCGTGGTGAGCACCCGCCGCGGATCCAGCGCTTCCGTCCGGCCGAATGCCACCCCGCGCCGGCAACTGGCACCTTCCACCTGCACTGCTTCCCGCAGTACTCGTACCTGCAGCGGACATCCCCGAGGGCAAGCGGTACAGATGATCTCTTTGGTCTCTTCTCCGGCGCTCACGCCTCGACAACCTCCACCGCCAGATCGCCTCCCTCCCGCAGGGCCTGCGCAGCCTGGGCTCCCAATGAAAGGGACACCATTTCACCGGGCCGGGCATAGTCCAGCCGGCGCCGCGCCACCGTCGCGCCCCTCACCGTCAGCAACAGGTGGCAGCGCTGCTCCACTGGGCGCCGCACGCGGAGCGTGATCTCGGTGGCCGGGTCGGCCGGCAGGCGCAGTCTCTGCGGCACGACCGAGCGCACCCCGCTCCCAGGCGTGACCCGCGCCCAGGCGGCGCCGGCGGTCCCGTCGCGAGCGTAGGCGGCGGCCTCTCGCCCCGCCACCGCCCCTGCCAAGCTGACGTCATCGGCCAGGTCGTGCACCTGCACCACGTTGCCGGCCGCAAATAGCCCGGGCACCGTTGTCTGCATTCTGTCATCGACCACGGGACCGCCGGTGACGGCGTCCATCTCGGCGCCGAGTGCCCTCGTCAACTCGTTCTCGGGAATGAGGCCTACCGACAGTAGGAGTGTGTCCGCAGGCACGAGCTGCGCGGTCGCCGGCATGGGACACATCGCCTGGTCGACCCCACAGACGGTGACTCCTGTCAGCCGCCGGTCTCCGTGAATCTCGGTGACGGTATGCCCTAGATGAAGAGGGATGTCGTTGTCCTGCAGGCACTGCACGTAGTTGCGGCGCAGCCCGGCCAGGTGGGGCAGCAGCTCGTACACGCCCACCACCTCGGCCCCCTCCCAGGTCAGCCGTCGGGCCATGATCATGCCGATGTCTCCCGACCCGAGGATCACGAAGCGCTTGCCCGGCATGTGACCATGCACGTTGACCAGGCGCTGCGCCGTCCCCGCCGTCATGACGCCCGCCGGCCGCGTTCCGGCGATCGCGATCGCCCCCCGCGTGCGCTCCCGGCAGCCCATGGCCAGCACCAGCGAACCTGACCGCACTTCAAGCAGACCGGACGCCGGTCCGGTGGCCCAGACGGTGAACCCGGGAGACACCGAGACCACCATGGTGTCGGTCAGGCGGCGAATGCCAGCCGCCTGGGACACCCAGCGCTGCGAGTACTCCGGCCCGGTCAGCTCCTCGCCGAAGAGCTTGAGGCCAAATCCAGGGTGGATGCACTGCGGTAACACTCCACCAAGCTCAACGTGCCGCTCCAGCAACAAGGTGTCCGCGCCGGCCTCTGTCGCCGCCACCGCCGCCGCCAGCCCCGCCGGACCGCCGCCGATCACTGCCACGTCGCACTGGATGGGAGTCACTCTTCGCTTCCTGCCGCAGCCGGCGTGGGCCCGGCCAGCACCACCGACGTTGAGCCCGACTTGGTCACCTCGTACGGGCTTACGCCGAGTTCGCGGGCCAGAATCTCCACCACGAGTGGCAGGTCGAACCCACCCTGGCAGCGACCGGCGCCCACCCGCAGCCGCTTCTTGAGCGCGTCCAGTGTCGTGGCCGGAACGGAAGAGTGGATCGCGTCCACGATCTCCCCTTCGCTGACTTCCTCGCACCGGCAGATGATCCTGCCGTAGGCCGGATCCTCTGCCACCAGACCGGCGCGCTCCTCAGGACTCAGTTCGGTCACGCGCACGGGAGCCGGTCGGACGGGGTCGAACTCCTCGTTGGGCGAGAGGTTCAGCCCGTCCTCCGCCAAGAGCCGGACCGCCTCCTTGGCGATTGCAGGCGCAGCAGTCAGGCCGGGAGACTCGATGCCGGCGAGATTGAGCAGGCCGGCGGGGCGCTGCTCCAGGCGGACCAGGAAATCGCGGGCGCCGGAAGGTCGGCTGCCGGCAAACACGGCGATGCAGCGCCGCAGATCGAGGCTGTGAACAAGGCGCTTGACCTGCTCCTCGACGGTCGCCAGCCCATCTCCGTCGACCGGGGGATGCTCCCGCCAGTGGCTGACCGTAGAGGTGGGGCCGAGCAGCAAGTTGCCCTCGGTGGTCGGCGTAATGAGGATGCCCTTGCTGGCGGGCGTGGGGATGGGGAAGATCACGTGCCGCACCAAGGGATCGCCTTCGCGGCTGTGGCCCGGCTCGCTGGGCCCCGGCCGCCGATCGGGACGGTCTAGCACGAAGTAGTCTCCGCGTCGGGGGCGCAGGCGCAGGTCGTCTAGGCCGGCCCATCGCATGACCTCGTCGGAGTGCGCACCGGTGGCGTTCACCAGATAGCGGCAGCGATACTCACCGCAACCGGTCGCGACTCCGACAATACGCTCGCCCTCCACGAGCAAGCCGGTCACCTCGGTGTTCAGCGCCAGCGTGACCCCGTTCATGACAGCGTTCTCTGCGGCGGCGATGGTGAGCAGCATGGGGTTCACCACCCCGACGTTGGGGGCGTACAGAGCGGCCACGGCCGCCTCCGAGAGGGCAGGCTCGAGGCAGCGCAGACGCTCCGCCTCGACGATCTCCAGCCCCTCGTCACCGTTGGTGGTCCCACGCGCCAGTAGGCCGCGCAGCACCCGCATCTCGCGATGGCTCATCGCGACGGTAAGCGAGCCCACCCTCTCAAACGGCACTGAGAGCTCACGGCAGACGGCGGGCATGAGCCGGCCCCCCTGGGCGCAGTAGCGTGCCTTCAGGCTGCCCGGGCGCGGAGAGGTGGTGGCGTGGACGATGCCCGAGTTTGCCTTGCTGGCGCCACTGCAGACATCGGCCGCCTTCTCCACGAGGAGCACGCGTAGGCGGTAGCGGCTAAGCTCCCGAGCGCAGAGCGCGCCAACCACCCCGGCGCCGACTATGATGACGTCGTACTCTTCCAACGCCGCCCTCACTCCCCTGACAAGGCGTCGGCCCCAACCGGCCAACTGCTAGCCGGCTGAGGCCGCCAAGTACTCTGATCCTATGAGGCCGTCACCCCGCCTCAGGCCATGATCTGCAGGCGCTCCCAGGAGACCGCCATCTGCAGCGGTTCTCCAGCGAAGAAGCGCGCCATATCTAGGGCGACCCCTTCAACCAGTCGCGCTCTCGATTCCGTGGAAGCCCCCGCCATATGAGGGGTAAGGAACACATTGGGCAGATCTCGTAGCGGGCTGTCCTCCGCCAGCGGTTCTGCGCCGAAGACGTCCAGGTAGGCACGGAACCTCCCGGTCATCAGCTCGGCGATGAGAGCCTCTTCATCCAGGACCCAGGTGCGGGCGCTGTTGATGAACAGAGCCCCATCCTTCACCGAGGCGAAGTGCGCGGCTCCGATCATCTTAGCCGTCTCCGCCGTGCTGGGAGCGTGCACGGAGATGATGTCGGCCGTAGACATCAGCTCCTCTAGGCTCACCCGGCGCGCTCCCAGTTCCGCTGCGGCGGCATCGCTCAGGTAGGGGTCGTAGACCATCAGGTCGCAGTCCCAAGGCGCCAACAGCTTCATCACCCGGCGCCCGACCATGCTGGCGGACACGATGCCCACTCGCTTGTAGTAGACCTCGTGGCCCCAGCCGTCCTCCGGTCGCTTCCAACCGCGCTCCACTCGCATCCGATGGTCGTAACGGAAGAGGTCGCGCTGGCCGCTCAGCATGGCCCAGAGGGTGTACTCGGCGACGGCGTCAGCGATGACCGCCGCAGCGCTGAGCATCACGATGCCGCGGTCGTAGCCTTCCTTGGCCATGAGCCGCTTGACCGAACCGGCCGCGTGCCCCACCACCTTCAGCGAGTCTGCCGCCTCGAGCAGGTCCGCCGTCAGCGGCGCCGAGCCCCAGGACGTCACAACCGCGTCCACGCCGGGGAGGAGCCCCTTCACCTCCTCCGGAGTCAGGTTGAGGTCCGTGTCGTTCCAGACGACCTGGCCCAGGCCCTCAAGTATGGAGCGAGCCTGCGGCGATAGAATGTCCGCCGAAAGGGGCTTCGGCGGCAGGTACAGTATCTTGCGCTCTGCCATCTACCGTCTCCCTATATCATGCCGGCCAGGATGTCGTCGGCCAGCGCCATGCTGCGCGCTGCATCGGCGAAGCTGCAGTCACTGTCCACCCCCGCCTTGATGCAGTCGATGAAGTTGCGGCTCTCGCCGAAGAAGCCGTACACCTTGTGCCATTGGTCCGAACCGGCCGCTTCCACCGAGGTGATGGTAAGGGGGTCCTTGCCCGGCCGATGCACCACCGCCTGCCCGTCGGCATCGGGGTTGACGAAGGCAGCGAAGCCGGGGGCATGCATCTCGAAGGTGTGCACCCGAGTGCCCGAGTCCCAGTTGGTCAGGAGTACGCCCGACCCGCCGTCCTCAAACTCCATCACCGCCAGCCAGCGGTTCAGGCGCGGAGTCTCGCCGCTGCCGGACACATGGGACCCGACGGCGACCACATCGCCGCCCATCCAGCGCAGGGCATCCACGGCATGGATGGCATCGCAGTGAAGGACGTCGATCGCTCCGTTATAGTAGAGGGCGTCGGGTTGGGCCTTATAGAAGGTGGATACGGCCAGGTTAAGATCGCCGGCCTCTCGCTGCATTTCCCGCACCTTCACCAACAGCGGGATGTAGCGGCGGTTGAAGCCGATCTGAGTAACACAGGCCTTCGCTTCGGCCCAGTTGGCCAACTCCAGCGTCTGGAACGTGGTCACCGCGGGCGGCTTCTCCACGAAGACGTGCTTGCCCTGCTGCAAGCAGTAGACGGCGGCATCGAAAAGGTGATAAGGAGGCATGAGAACGTAGACGGCATCCGGATTCTCCTTCTGAACCATCTCGCGATAGTCGGAGTAGGTCCGCGGGATGCCGAAGCGGAGCGCCGTCTCTTCGCGCTTCTCGGGCACCAGGTCACACAGAGCAACCATCTGCACATCGGCCATCTCGGCCAGCGACGGGTAGTGGACGGAGTTCGCCATCGCTCCGGCGCCGATCAAGGCTACCTTAACCTTCTCCATCGTGCGGCCTCCTCAGTGGCCTTCCGTACTGCGTAGCGCAGGCGGATGCTAGCACAGGCATGGAGGGGCGGCAAGGGCATTTGACCATCGCCCAGCGGCATCATATACTGGCCGGCAAGCAACCGGAGTCGGACAGGTGGTGTTGGCTAGACCGCTACAACGGCTATCGCGTGGATCGACCGACGTGCCGGCTCTTTCCTTTGGGGGTCTGTCCCAAAGGTTTTTTTGTGCCACCATGCCGGCGCCAGACGATGTGAAGTGGAGGTAATGATGGGTAACCCACTTGCCGGTAGAGACATCATCGAGATCCCGGCCCTGAGCCGCGCCGAGATCGACCTGATCCTGTCCACCTCGCGTGATCTGGAAGCCCGGCTCGAGCGCGACAGACGCCTGGACCTGCTCCAGGACTACATCCTGGCGACGCTCTTCTACGAGCCCAGCACCCGAACACGCCTCTCCTTTGAGGCCGCCATGCACCGCCTCAGCGGGCGCGTGGTGAGCGTCTCGGAGGTGACCAGCAGCTCGGTGGCCAAGGGCGAGTCCATCGACGACACCGTGCGCACCATCGAGCAGTACGCCGACGTCATAGTCATGCGCCACCCGGAATCCGGCGCCGCCCAAGTGGCCGCCGACGCCATGAGCGTCCCCCTGATCAACGCCGGCGACGGCAGCCGAAATCACCCCACTCAGGCCCTGCTCGACCTCTACACCATCGAGAAGGAAAGGGGCGGCATCGACGGGCGCACCATCGCGCTGGTCGGAGACCTCAAGTACGGGCGCACCAGCCACTCGCTGGCCGAGGCCTTGGTACACTACCAGGCCCGCCTCCTGCTCGTTTCGCCCAGCGAACTGCGCATGCCGGAGCGCATACGGGAGCGCCTCAGCGAGCATGGCGTGCACTACCGCGAAACTGAATCCATCGAGGACGCCATGCGCGAGGCGGACGTCCTCTATGTCAC
>JAAYAV010000238.1 GCA_012719195.1 Anaerolineae bacterium
GCCGGCGAGCAGTGATGACGGTGGATGGAGGGCGGAGGGAGTGCGCGGCTCAAGGAGAAGGTGGTGCATCAGCGGTGGCTGCAGAAGTCGCCCTGGGGGCGCCTGTTTGAGGAGTACAGGAGGGTGGGACACAGGGCGGAAAGGGTGGCGGTCTCGTAGGGGCGGTAGCGTGACGGTCCAGCTCTGGCCGCTGGTCGCCCCGCCATGAATGGCCGGGGCTGCGGGTTGGCGAAGCCCGCCTTCGCGGGCTGAGGAAGCCGGCGCTAATGGCCCTCAGATGAGCGGGGCTTCCTGCGGCCAAGCTGGACGAGGCTGGAAGTCTCTCAGCCGTGCCGGTCGCCGTCCCGGCTGGGGTGCCCCGAGTTGTGTTCTCGTCCCGCCTGGCCGACTGCGGTGTGGACACCTATGACCCAAAGGAGGAGGAACTGCAGAGCGAGTCCCGCCTTGCCTGACTTCATCTGCAACACCTCGCCGCGGTACCTCCACCATATGGGAGTACTGGACCTCCTTCCTCGCCTCGCCGGGTACGTCTCCATCCCCCAGGACGTGGAAAAGTGAATCGAGGGAGGCAGGCGACTCGGCGTACCTACGTCAGACCCGAGCGGCCTTTCTTGATTCACGGCCTACCATCGCAGCAGCCATCAGGCCCTCCCGCTAGTCACGGAGCTGGGCCGCAGTGAGATTAAGTGCCGATGCTCGCGCTGGAGTCGGGTAAAGCGGTGGCCATCCTCACCGCGGCCACTATGTCGTCCTGGCGCTGTCTTCGCCAGACACGCTCTGGAAGCGCACTCTGCCATTCCGTCGAGGACTCCCCCACTACTTCCATAGACACGATTCCACTTCCCAGAGGGCCGTCCCAACGGCATCGGGGCTCCTACAACTTGCGCGCGAGGCTGTCTAGCTCCTTGCGTAGCTTGGCGTGTGCTGCCTCGCCCTTGATGACCATGGCCTCCGCATCGTCAACGGCCTGATTCAGCTCACGGGTCTCACGGTCATACCTCAGCCGCCCCGTATAGGCGAACCACCAGATCAGGAAGGCAGTGGCGAGCAGTCCCAGGCCAAGTGTGTCCCAGCCTGAAGAAGAGCCGAGAAGCATTAGCGAGCCCAAGCCGGCGAAGAGCACTACCTTGCCATAACCGGGCCGCTTGCGTGTGGATAAGTAGTCGTCTAGGTCCTGGTAGTTGGTCTCAAGCGTCTCCCTAAGCTCGGCGAGCTCCCGGTTGGTGCGCTGGTACTGGGCCTCCTTCGCCAAGTACCTCGTGCCGGTACCGAGGCGGGTCAGGGTCGGCGCGATGCTGCCGGTCGCATCGCGCTCGAGGCTTATGGAAGACCCGCAGTACGGGCAGGTAGTAGCGGAACTTGATAACGATGACAGTGGCCCACCGCAGCTGGGGCATTCGAGACGCTTCATCTGACAGACTCCCTCACGACAGAGTAGCGTCAGGTCAGGCAGCCGCTACTTGTGGGTCCCACGGCCGAGCGTCGGCCTGCGCCGACGCCTAGTGGCAGGCTCCTAAGCCTCGATCTCACCCGAGGGCTTCGACCACGAGCCGTCTGGATCCGGTAACCGGTCCTAGCTTGCCTCAGCCTCGAAGTCACTA
The DNA here is from genome assembly GCA_012719195.1 of Anaerolineae bacterium. Lineage (GTDB taxonomy): Bacteria > Chloroflexota > Anaerolineae > DRVO01 > DRVO01 > Ch71. The sequence goes on from JAAYAV010000238.1 coordinate 1,602, forward strand.
ACCTGCGGAGGCGACAGGCGGTACCATCTCTCCGCGTAGACGCTCTCCCGATCGGCGGCCTCATCGCCCGTCGGCGACTTGTACCCGGTCCCAGGCCGA
>JAAYAV010000239.1 GCA_012719195.1 Anaerolineae bacterium
CGCATCCTGTCCAGCCCCTCGGTCAGCGTCACGCGCGGACAGGCGAAGTTCAGCCGCGCGAAGCCCTCACCCGGCTTGCCGAATGCCGCGCCGTCGCCCAGAGCCACGCGCGCTTTCTGTAGGAAGAACTGCGCCGGGCTGCCCTCGATCCCGCTCTCGCGGCAGTCCAGCCAGGCCAGGAACGTCCCCTCCACCGGAGACACAGTCACGCCGGGCAACCGCCTCTCCACGAACTCAACCAGGAAGTCGCGATTGGCCTCGATGTAGGCCAGCGCCTGGGCGAGCCACTCATCGCCATCCCGGTAGGCCGCCAGCCCGGCGGCGTACCCGAGCACGCCCGGTGCTCCCACCATGCCGGCCCGTGCCTTGGCGTAGCGCTCCCGTAGGTCGGCGTCCGGAATGACGGCGAAGGCGCAGTGGATCCCGGGGATGTTGAACGTCTTACTAGGCGCCATCAGCGTTATCGTTCGCCGCGCGATCTCCGGATGCACCGAGGCCAGCGGCATGTGGTGGCTTCCGGAGAAGATCACGTCGCAGTGGATCTCATCCGAGCAGACCGTCAGGTCGTGCCGGAGGCAGACCTCCGCCATCTGCTCTAGTTCGGCGCGGGTGAACACCCGGCCCACCGGGTTGTGCGGGTTGCAGAGGATGAACAGGTGCGCCTCGGCCGCCAGGCGGTCGAAGGCGCCCCAGTCCACCTGGTAGCGTCCACCATCGCCACGCACCAGCGGCGCCTCCAGCCGGCGCAGCCCGTGGTTGGCGGGCGAGCCCAGGATGGGCGGGTAGACGGGCGGCTGCATGAGGATGCCGGTACCCGGAGGAGCCGTCGTGCGGCAAGCCAGGTTGAAGCCGGCAATCACGCCCGGCAGGAAGAGCAGGGCCTCCGGGGACACGGACCAGCCGTAGCGCTCCCAAAGCCGGTCCACGATCACCTCGCGCAGTTCGGCGGGCTCACAGCTGTAGCCGAATACCCCGTGATTGAGGCGCTCCTGCAGCGCGCGAAGCACCGGCTCCGGGGCGACAAAGTCCATATCGGCGACCGGCAGGGGTAGGACGTCCTCGGCGCAGGTGTCCCACTTGAGGCAGTCGGTACCACGGCGGTTGATGGGTGTGTCGAAATCGTATGTCATCGCGAAACCACCGAGAAGAAGGGATAAGCCGCCCGGCTCTGGGCGGCCCGAGAGAGTCTAGCGAGCCATGATGCCGGCCAGATCAAGCAGGCTCATGTCCAGTGTTTTGGGCCGCGACACCACCTCGGCCAGGGGCGTGGCGGCCAACTTGCCACCGATGTTGCCGGCGAGGAAGCCGTACTGCCCGTCGGCGAGGTACTGGACCGCTCCGGCGCCCAGGTTGGTGGCCAGCAGTCTGTCGGCCGCTGTCGGATGGCCTCCGCGCTGGACGTGGCCCAGAATGGTGGTGCGCAACTGGAAGCCGATGTCGTCCACATGGGCGGCGAAGTGCTCGGCCAGCTCGTGGGCGTCGTGCTGTGCCCCTTCTGCCACCACCACGATGGCGTGCGGCTTGCCCCGGCGATAGGAGTCCGCCAGGATGGCCACCACCTCGTCGGGGTGGGTCTCGATCTCCGGGATGCAGATGGCCTCCGCCCCGCCGGCGATGCCCGCCATCAGCGCCAGGTAGCCGCAGTCCCGTCCCATGACCTCCACCAGGAAGGCCCGCTCCAGGCTCGAAGCGGTGACCTTGAGCCGGTCAATGGCCTCCAGGGCGATGTTCAGGGCCGTGTCCACGCCGATGGTGATGTCGGAGCCGGACAGGTCGTTGTCAATGGTGGAGGCCACCCCCACCACCGGGTAACCCATCTCAGAAAGGGCGTACGCCCCCTGCTGGGAGCCGTTGCCGCCGATCACGACCAGGGCATCTATCTCGTGCTGGTTGAGCGTGCGCAAGGCCCGGCAGCGCCCGTCTTCGGTGCGGAACTCCGGGGAGCGGGCTGTGCCCAGCATCGTCCCGCCCAACTGCATGATGCCACCCACGTCGCGGGCCCCCAGCGGCACGATGGTACCGCTGATCAGCCCGGCGTAACCGTGGCGGACACCGAACATCTGCCAGCCTTGCGCCAACCCCGACCGCACCACGGCCCGAATGGCCGCGTTCATTCCGGGGGCGTCACCACCGCTGGTAAGTACGGCCGCGCGTCGAATCATCACCAACCTCATTCTGCCGCTGTGTGTTTGCTTGTGAGCTGAGCCAAAGTATACGCCCCGTTCGCCCCGGGCGCGACCGATGACCGCTCGCTCCGCCCCTACAGCAGCCCCGCCCCGTCGTACATGGCGAGAACGTTGTGCACCGGCGTCGTGGCGATGACGCTGTTGGCCGAGGCCACCACCCAGCGACCGTGGGGCAGCACCCGCTCGCGCAGGTCGCGGGCGAAGGCACGCACCTCGTCGGGGGTGCCGTCGTGCAGTAGCGGGCACGGCACGTTGCCGACGCAGGTCACGTGCGGGTAGCGCTCCTGCAACGCCGGAACGGTCATGCCCGAGTCGTAGTCTATCTCGTTGAAGGCGGGGGCAAACGCCCCTTCCGGCGCGAAGATGTCGTCAGTGATGGACCAGAGGTCGCCGTCGCTGCGGAAGATGTAGTAGATGCCCAACTCACGGCAGCGCTCCACCAGGCGGCGGTAGCAGGGCATTACGTACTTGCGGAAGAAGCGGGGACCGTAGAGGGGCCCGTTCTTGCTGGCCAGGTCGCCGCCGCCGTTGGCGTAGCGAATGCCGAGCCGGTGGAGGATGTCCAGCTGTTGCAGGCCGATCTCGGTCTGCGCCTGTAGATGCTCGCCCACCAGGTCGGGCGCCTCCGCACAAGCGATCATCCACTCCTCGTTGAGTGGAACGGCCAGTCCCCCGGCCCCGCCCACGTAGTCGAACTCGTCGGCGCAGCGGTCGCGCCAGCGGCGGACCCTCTCCTCCATTCCCGGACCGTGCTCGGCGGTCCAGGTCTCCACGTTAGCCCAGGCTTCCTTGACCCTGCGTTCGATCTCTTCAACGCTGCGCCACACCGGCTCCCGGCCGTACTTCACCGGGCCGTAGGTGAAGGCCTGCGGGTCGTAGCGGTAGATCTGCCAGGCGTCGGTGGCCTCGTCACCGTAGACGAAGGTGAAATCGTCTATCTGGCGGCTGGGGATGCCCCGCAGCCAAGGGTAGCTGATCCCCGACCAGCCCAGCTCCCGCGCCAGGGCGAACTGATCGTCCTCCAGTTTGCCCAGGAAGTCCTCCCGCGCCGCTTCCCCCTTGATGGACTCTCGCGCCTCGGTGTACTGGAGCAGCATCGCGCCGGTGTAGGCTTCTCGGCCCAGGATCTCCCCGGCCACATCGGACGAGAACGCCTGCTCCCAGGCCGGCGGCCGCTCGGTGGCCCTACCCTCGAACGCCGCCAGCATCAGCTCCTTGTGCGCCAAAGCAACCTCCAATCGCCCGAGTCTCGTCGTGAGAGACACCCTTCGCTGGGCTTAGCGTGGCGCGGCTGGGGCCACCCGGACGCCCAGGGCACGCCTAGAGCACCCCTGCCTCTTCCAGCATAGCAGCGTAGTTGCCTGCCGGCGTCCCGGGCAGCACCGCGTTCGCGGCCGCCACGATCCAGCGCCCGTGGGGCAGCACTTGCTCGCGCAGGTCGCGCACGAAGGCGCGCACCTCCGCCTCGCTGCCACTGCGCAATAGGCCACAGGGCACGTTGCCCACGCACGTCAGCCGCCGGTAGCGCTCCTGCAGCAGTGGGATCTTCATGCCCGAGTCGTGATCTATCTCGCCGAAGCCGGGCGCGTTGGCCCCCTCCTCGGTGAAGAGCAGGTCGGTGATGGACCATAGATCGCCATCGCTGCGGAATATGTACTGCAGGCCGAGTTCACGGCACCGGTCCACCACACGCTGGTAGCGTGGACACACGATCTCGCGGAAGAAGCGCGGCCCGTACAGCGGTCCGTTCTTGCTCGCCAGGTCGCCGCCGCCGTTGATGACGCGCACGCCCAGGCGGGCCATCACCTCCAGCCCCAGCAGCCCCGCCTCCACCTGGGCGTCCAGGTACTCCGCCACCAGGTCAGGGACGAAGGCGCAGGCGATCATCCACTCCTCGTTGAGGGGCACCGCCATGCCGCCACCGCCGCTCACGTACTCGAACTCGTCGCCGGCCAGCGCCAGCCAACGTTTGGTCCGCTCCTCAAGCGTCGGGCGAGACTGCTCGTCCCAGCGCTCGACGTTGCGCCAGGCACGGTCAACCTGGCCGCGGATAGCCTCCTCACCTTGCCAGCCCTGGGGCCGAGAGTGAGCCACCGGGCCATAGGTCCCCACCGCCGGGTCATAGCGGTAAGTGACCCAATCGCCGTCCTCGTCACCGTAGAGGAAGGTGTACTCGTCCAACTGGCGCGCCGGCCGCCCGCGCAGCCAGGGATAGTTGATGGCGGACCAGTTCATGGCCCGGGCGAAGGCGACGCGGTCCTCCTCTGTCTGCGCCATGAACTCCTGATAGGCGGAATCGCCCCTAACCGAGGCCACCGCCTCCAGGTAGTGCATGACGATCGTCCCCGCCAGAGCCGGTCGCCCCAGCACCTCCGCGGCCACGTCGGGGGCCACGCTCTGGTCCCAAGCGGGGGGCCGCTCGGTCGCCTCACCTCGAAACGCCGCCAGGAACAGGTCCTTGTCAGCCAAGTGTGCCTCCTTGAGGGGAGTGGTCAGTGGCCAGTGTAGGGACCTGAGATCCTGCTCTAATCACTGACCACTGATCACTGTCCACTCGCTCGCCGCTTCCACCATCGCCTCTAGGTTCGCCAGTGGAGTCCCCGGAGCGACGTTGTTGCCGTCCTGCAGGATGAATCCCCCCACCGGCGCGAAGGTCGCGAGGTAGCGGCGGCACTCCGCCTTCACCTCGTCGGGCGTGCCGCGCAGTAGAAGGTCCGGGCTGATACCGCCTGACATCACCACGCGCCCGCCCATCACCTCCGCCAGTCGCTCCCGGTTGGTGACGAAGCCGAAACCGTTGAGGTGAGTGATGCCTAGCTCTTCCACCAGGAGGGCCAGCAGGTGATCAATGCGGCCGCACATGTGAAGGCCGCGCGTCCCCGGGAAGGCCTCGTAGCAGCGCTGATAGTAGGGCAGCACGAACTCGCGGAACATGGCCGGCGAGAGCATCTCCGCCGCGTCGGCGCCCATGCCCAGGTTCGCCATGGGGGCGCCGGTAAGAGTCCGGCAGTAACGGCTGTAGCCGATGAAGGCCTCGGTGACCTTCTCCATGAGCTGGTGCACCGCTGCCGGCGCCTCGTGTACCCAGTAGAACAGCCGGTCGCGCGCCAGGGCGTAGGCGTCGGGGAAGGGACCGCCCAGCCCGCTCACGCTCGGGTGCACCGCCAGCGGCCGCCCGTTCAGCGTCACCTCGTACTCGCCCGCCATCTCGCCCATGGCGTGGTACCACTCGATGCGCCTGCCGTAGAGATTCGCCGTCGGCTCCGGCACTTCGAGCGCGTCCACGTCCGCCGGCGTCTCCAGCATCGGCGCCGCCATCGGCCCGACGTCCTCGGTCCAGACCGTGCCGATGGGGAAGTAGCCGCCACGGATGTCCTGCAGATCGGGGCTCACCACCACCCGCTCGGTGTCTATCAGGCGGTCGTCGCAGAGGTGCTCCAGCACCCACTTGTGGTTGAGGAGCTGCTGCTCCAGTTGTGCGCGCGGGCTCTCGAAGTAGTCGCCGATGGGGGCGCCGCGCGCGGTGCGCAGGAAGCGGTAGCCGAGCGAGTACACCACCGGCGGCCGGTCCGCCACCGCGAACCGCTGGCAGGCCGCCAGTCGGGCCTGCACGGCCTCATTCGCCGCCAGCCGCTC
>JAAYAV010000240.1 GCA_012719195.1 Anaerolineae bacterium
GCCACGCCGCCAGCCCCTCCGGGTCGTGCCGCCAGGCGATCCCGGCATACTCCCGCCGGAAGGGACCGTCCTGGGCGTGGGGGAAGCCGTACAGAAGGTGCTCGAAGAACTCCCGCCAGATCAGCTCGCCGAGCCAGCCGTCAGCGCTCTGCTCTGCCGTCTCTTCGGGCGCGGCGTCCATCGCCTCGAAGGCGGCCGCCACCACCCGCCCGGCCGAGATGAGGCCGAAGCGCAGGTAGGGGGAGAGGCCGGACGCGGCGTCGCGGTCGAGCCGGTCCCGTTCCTCGGCGTATCGGTAGATGGGAGCTTCGTCGCCGGCGGTGAAGCTTCGCAGCTGGCGTCCCGCCGCCGCTTCGGTCGCCTCCAGGTAGCTCTCTTCGCTCTGCCTGGGCGACTCCGGCACGGGCAGACTGTCCAGTTTGGGCGGCACACCGAGGCTGGACGGAAGCAGCGCGGGAGCGGAGTCCCAAGGCAGCGCCCGCCAGGCCCGAGCGTAGGCGCCGTACACCTGGTAGGGAGTCTTGTCGGACTTGAGCACGTCCTCGGGGGGACGCACCGTGGGGCCGCCGACTAGTTGCAGCGGCGCGGCCTCGGCTACGCGCCCGTCGCGCTCGCGGGCGAAGGGGGAGTGGTCCCGCTCGGCAAAGACGGCCCCGGCGCCGACCTCGCGCACTAGCCGGGCCACCTCCACGGCCGGATCGCCCCGACGCAGAATCAGCCGCGAACCACGCTGGCGCAGCGAATGGTCCAGCGAGCGTAGGCCACCAAAAAGGAAGGCCACCCGCTTCTCGCCCACCCGGTCCGACTCCAAGATGGCCGGGTCCAGCACGAAGAGGGGCACGACCGCACCTGCCCGTGAGCAAGCTGCTGCCAGGGCCTGGTTGTCCTCCAAGCGCAGGTCACGCCGCGCCCACCAGATGGCTCGGTCCACGACACCTCCTCGTGGCTGCAGTATGGCGGCTACATGGGCGGGCCGTCCAGCCTGCCGGCCGGCCCGAGGCAAGAGAGGCCGCGAAGGGGGCAGCGAAGGATGGCCACACGGACCTATACTGATGGGGCGATGCGAACGACCGGCCCGGCGCGATGCGTCAGTGACAGCGAGTAGCGAGGAGGGGTGGAGTGGACGCCTCGGCGAGGCCAACGACCGGCGCGGGCGGGCTAGACCTGACGCGGCTGCGAGACCTGGCGCAGCGGCCGCCCCTGTTTGCCGCCCACGAAGCGCTGTTCTGGAACGATCCGCACATCTCCCAGCAGATGCTGGCTACCCATCTCGATCCCGCCACTGACCTGGCCAGCCGCCGGCCGGAGACCATCGAGGCCACAGTGGACTGGTTGGTGCGGACGCTCGCGCTGCAGCCGGGCGACGCCCTGCTCGACCTCGGCTGCGGCCCCGGCCTCTACACCAGCCGGCTGGCGCAACGGGGGTTGCGCGTCACCGGCGTGGACTTCTCCCCGAACTCGCTGGACTACGCCCGCCGCCGGGCGCTCGAAGAGGGCCTGGAGATCGAGTACGTCCAGCGCAACTACCTCGAGCTGGACTTCGAGAACCGCTTCGACGCGGCGGTGCTCATCTACTTCGACTTCGCGGTGCTCTCTGACCCGGACCGGGACGAAGTGCTGCGACGCGCCCGTCGTGCCCTCAAGCCCGGCGGCGCCTTCGTCTTCGACGTACCCACCGGACACTGGCCCCGCCCTACGGACGGTCACCAGGAGTGGAGCGTCAGCAACGGCGGCTTCTGGAAGCCGCGACCCTACCTCGAGCTGACGCAGTACTACGACTACCCGGAGGCAGCGGCGCACGTCCGCCAGGTGCTGATTATCGACGGGACCGGTGCCGTCAGCCGCTACCGCATCTGGGACCGGTCCTACTCGCCGGAGAGCGTGACCCAGATGCTGGCGGCGCAGGGCTTCCGAGTGGAGGGTCTGTGGGAGGACCTCACCGGCACGCCGCTGCGGGAGGAGTCTTCCTCGCTGGGGGTGGTGGCGCGGAGGGCGGAGTAGCAGGAGCAGCCGGTCCGGAACTATCGTCACCCCGCGCGCGTCCTCTAGACAGACACTCTCATGGAGGTGGTCCATGGCCCGGCCGCTACGTATCCTGCTGACGCTGTTGGTGGTCGCCCTCGCGCTTCTCGCTTCCGCGTCCAGCGC
>JAAYAV010000241.1 GCA_012719195.1 Anaerolineae bacterium
ATCCGGGTGACGCGGCCGACCTCCTCGAAGCCGAGCGACCGGTACAGGTGGACGGCGGCCTGATTCTTCTCCCACACCTGCAGCAACACCCGCTCCGCTCCGCTCACCCGCGCCCGGCTCAGGCACGCCTCCACCAGTGAGCGGCCAATTCCCCGGCCGCGCCGATCCTCGGAGACAGCCACGTTGCTCAGGATCCAGCGGCCGCTATAGCCGACTGGGGCGATGTTGGCGTTGCCGACCAGCCGTCCGTCCTCGACCCAAACGAAGCCGCTCACCGTGCCATCGAACCAGGCATCGAAGCCGAGCCAGATCCAACCGATGGACGGATAACGCCGCATCCACCGCACCAACCGCGCCGTGGACCGAGACTCCAGCGATAGCTCCGGCCCGAACACGGTCGCCAGTAGCGCCGTCACACCGGCCAGGTCGCGGAACGGGTTGAAGGGTCTCAGTCCGGCAGTGACGGCCACGGGCGCCTCCAACGCCGCCATGCCACTACTCCTCGTCTCTGTCCTCAGGCTGCACCGGCGCCCGGGCACCTGCCGCACCGGGCCGGTTGAGCTGATCGACGTAGCGCAACAACGTGCGGCGCCAGGCCGCCGCCCAGTTCGGGCTGCGCGGGGTCCTTTCCCGCGTGACAACGATCTGCCGGATAGACTCGTGGAGTTGCTCCGTGCGGTCGTCAGGGCCCGGCATTCGGCTCCCCCAGCTGCGCCTCCGCCATAACCTCACCTGTCGGGTTCAGTAGCCTAATCGTCTCATCGGAGCGATCCCAAACCGCCTCCGTCAGACCCCAGTAGAGGTCGGTAGCCGAGTCGTTGCCGGAGGTCGTGTGAACGTTCACCGTGCCGTTCCGCCAGAGGAACAGGTTGGGGAAGACGAAGGCGTGGCCGTCCTCATCCTCCAGGACCCAGCCATCCAGCGCGATTCCCTGCGTGCCGCGGTTCACCAGCCGGACGTGCTCCAGCGCGGGCTCGCCGGGGTCCATAACCGCCTCTATGGCGATGGGAGACTCGCCGCTGCCGGGGGTGGAGACCGCCGCCAGCGTCGGACCCGGCCGTGGCGTGTGCGTGGGGACGGGGGCCGTTCCGCCGCTTGGTATCACCAGAGCCTGCCCGACGACGATGTAGTTGGCGTTGTCAATTCCGTTGGCGTCCAGGAGAGCGTCGAGCGTCACACCGAAGCGGGCCGCCACCGAGCCCAGGCTATCGCCGCTTTTCACCACATAGGTGGCCACGGGCGCGGGCGTCGCCTCTAGGGCGGTGATGGGGGTAGACTCGCCCAGAGCGCTCGCGGCCGTCGCCTCGGCGAGCGTGGAGGTGGCGGCGGGGCTCGCGCTGGAGGTCCGATAACGCTCGAAGACCAGCACCACCGTCAGGCTGATCACCAGCGACAACACGGCGTTGCCGATCACCAGCACAATCGCCTGCTGCCTGGTCACAGTCGCTCACCCCTCAACGGAACGTCACCACCCTCGCATTATAGGCGTTTGTCGGGGGCAGGCGCTACCCCTGCTGCCTAGCGCCAGGCCCCCGGCAACGGGGAGCGGGCCTTTGCCGCCGCTCCCGCGACGATGCTACAATCGTAGTTTGCCGGTTTCGCCAACGAGATTGGTGTTGGCTTACCCACGGACTAGAGGGGCAATGGCAGAACACTCGATCGTTATCCGCGGCGCGCGGCAACACAACCTCAAGAACATCGATGTTACTCTCCCGCGCGACAAGCTTGTGGTCATCACCGGGCCATCCGGCTCGGGGAAGTCCACCCTCGCCTTCGACACCATCTACGCCGAGGGGCAGCGCCGCTATGTGGAGTCGCTCTCGGCCTATGCTCGCCAATTCCTGGGGCAGATGCAGCGTCCCGATGTGGACTTCATCGACGGCATGTCTCCGGCGATCAGCATCGACCAACATGGGCTCGGACACAACCCGCGCTCCACCGTGGGCACCACCACCGAAGCCTACGACTACCTACGGCTGCTCTTTGCCCGTGTCGGCGTGCCCCATTGCCACCGTTGCGGCCGTGAGATCAAGAAGCAGACGGTGCAGGACATTGTCGACTTCATCTCCGCTGTGACGCCAGGGACCCGAATGATGATCATGGCTCCCTTGGTCACCGGCCGGCCGGGAGACCATCAGGCCCTCCTCGATGACATGCTGCGAAACGGCTTCGTCCGGGCGCGCATCGACGGTCTGGTCCTCCCCCTTGAGGATGCCATCACGCTGGATCCGCAGACACCGCATACGATCGAGGTGGTGGTGGACCGCATCGTGGCTCGTCCGGAAGACACGGATGTCTCCCGCCTCACCGACTCGGTGGAGACGGCCCTCCGACTTGGTGAAGGGTTCGCCATCCTGGTCACGATGAACGGAGAGGGCGAAGAGCGCGGAACCTACTTCACGGAGCACTTCGCCTGTCTCCACTGCGGTATCACGCTGCCGGAGATAGAGCCGCGCTCATTCAGCTTCAACAGCCCCCAGGGCGCCTGTCCCGCCTGCGCCGGACTGGGCCTGCAGATGGACTTCGACGTCCCGCTGATCGTGCCTGATCGGACTATCTCCCTGCGGCAGGGGGCCGTCCGGCCTTGGTCACGCGGCCGCCGGCTGCTCCCGTACTTCGAGGCGCTCCTGGAGAGCGCCGGCGCCGAGTTGGGCTTCTCGCTGGACTCGCCGCTCAACA
>JAAYAV010000242.1 GCA_012719195.1 Anaerolineae bacterium
AAGAGCTGCTCCACCTTGCGCCAGTCCTTCTCCATTTGTGCCCGGGTCAGGCTGAGGAGAACGCGGCCCTCACGATCCGCGGGCCGAAGCACGCAGGCGAGCACTTCTTCGCCTTCCTTGAGGGACTCGATGGCGGCCGGGCCCATGCGCTCCAGCTCTCGCCCGGCCACGATGCCCTCGGACTTGGCACCCACGTCAATGAGGATCTCGTCGGATGCCTTGCTGATGATCGTTCCCCGCACGAAGTCGCCGCGGCGGAACCGCGGGAGATCGTCAAGGGCTTCCTCCATCAGCTCGGCCATCGTGGTAGGCTCGGAGGACTCCTCGGCCTCTTCTTCCTCCGCTTCCGGGCACTCCTCGGCATCCTCGAGCCCTAGGTGGTCGGGCATCTCCTCGATGTCATCATCATCAGAGACGGAGGCGCTTGGCCTGACCTCTCGCGGCGGCGCGGGAACGTCCTTGGCCGCCTCTTCGGCCTCCTCTCCCTCTTCCGCTTTCGGGCTCTCCTCGTCATCCTCGACCGTTAGGTGGTCGGGCGTCTCCTCGATGTCATCATCATCGGAGACGGAGGCGCTTGGCCTAACCTCCTGCGGCGGCGCGGAATCGTCCTTGGCTGCCTCTTCGGCAGCGCCGTCACCCATCGTGAGCCCTTCCGCGGCCCCCTCGTCTACCATGGTGCTCTCAGAAGGCTCTCGGCCGGCCATCTCTTCCTCATGCATATACCGTTGCCCCTCGCGTTGGCGTACTTCTAGGTTATTATAGCCCATAGGTCTACCGATGGCAACGGCAATTCGCGGTCAAGTCGCAGCGAAATCACGCGAGACTGCGGCTTGGCGCCGCCAAGGCGGTGCGCTTATTGCTGCCCGGCCACACCCAGGCGCTCCGCCCACAGGCGCGGCGCCGTCCGCATTATGGCGGCCCGTACAGCCAGACCGGCGTCGTGCAACCAGCCGCCTTCCTCAATCGGAGCGTCTTTTTCGGCCGCGTAGCGCACGCGGCAGAAGCCCCGCACTATGGTTTGCACGTCGTCGGCTGCCTCGGGGACGAGTGCCGAGACGCGATCGGAGTACTCCAGCGGCGTCTCACTGCGCCGCGGACGGACACCCAGCAACCGGGCCGCCGCGATGAGGTCGCTGTACACCCGCTCGGCCGGCCACATCCGCCGCCGCGGCAGGTACCAGAACCCGTATACCGAGAGAGCCATCACCAGCACGGCCGCGGCAGCCACCAGCGGCCACCGTGATGTCTCCTGCGGGAGAGCTAGGTCGAGGGCGCCACCCCCGCCGGGAAGGTCAAGCTCCTCAGGAAGGCTCGGCCCCAGTCCGCTGGGGCCGGCTGGGGCCGGCCCGGGCGTACGCTCGGCCGCGGGCTGCGGCGGCTCTGGCCGGACGACCATGGGCTGCGCCGGTGTGGGCTCGAAGTCCACCCAGCCATAGCGTGGGAAGTACAGCTGGGGCCAGGAGTGCGCCTCCGAAGCGGTGATGAGCCAGGAATCGGTGCCGGGCTGGTACACTCCGGGCGCATAGCCCGCCACCACCCGGGCCGGTATACCCAGACTGCGCGCCATCACCACCATGGCCGAGGAGAAGTAGTTGCAGTAGCCCTCCTGCGAGTCGAACAGGAAGTAGTCCACTGCGTCGCGTCCTGACGGTGGCGCCGTGATGTCGGTCTCATAGGTTAGGGTGGTGCGGAGATAGGCCTCGAGGGCGAGGGCCTGATCGTAAGGATTCAGCGACGCGGCACTTACCTCCAGCGCCAGGTCCTGCACCCGCTCCGGCAACGTATCCGGCAGACCGAGATACGTCTCCGTGACCCACCGGGGGTAGAAGTAGCCGGCATTGCGAAGCTGCTCCTCGGCGGCCTTGCTGACGGCGGACTGGGCCCGGTACACCTCACCCGGGGCCATCACCTCCCGGGCGGTCGCCGCGTATAGCTCCAGTTCGTCCCGGGTGGCGCCACTCTCGACCACGAGGTGCTCGCTCTTGATGGGAACATCGAAGGCCAGCGGCATGGTTGCCGCGATGAGAGTACGAGTGTCGTAGAGAACTCGCACCGTCTGTTCCGTAAGCACGCGCTCGTTGTAGACGCGCACCGAGGCGAAGTCATCGGGTTCCATGAGGGCAATTGCCGAGACGGCCGCCCACCACTGCCGGCCGTCGTAGAGATCGTAGATCGCCGCTTGCATCCGACTGGCGGCCACACCGTTGACCTCGAACAGGCGGTCGGCACCCAACTGCACCGCCCCACCCATGACCAGTGAGTCGCCGAAGATGGCGGAATGGGGCGCGCCCGTGCCGGCGGCCCCGGTAGTCGGGAAGAGCTCATTCCAGCGCTGCTGCGCTTGTCGCCACGGTCTCTCAAACCTCACCCACAGGTTGGCTGCCCGCTGCTCTAGTGCCGCCGGCGGCAGTAACCACGCTACCACCAGCACTGCGGCCACGATGTAGCCCGCGTCGATCATGAAGTCGTCGCCCACGGTGCGGTCGTGGGGCAGACGGGCGCGCCGCCAGTCGTCTGTCAGGCTCTGCACCGACACGCGCACAATCAGAAGCAGCGCGCAGAACGCGTAGATCACCACGTACCCGCTGCCAATGTCGGGGGAGTAGTACGAGGTGAGCATCAGCGCCACCGCCGGCGCCACCACCGCCCACCACACCTTGCCCTCCCGGTAGATCAGCCAGGTACAGAAGTGGAAGCCCAGCCAGAGGGAAACGGCGAGAACGACCGAGAACGGTAATGGATCCTGGGTGGGCATCCCCAGGCGGACGGCTTCGAGCCAGGTTCCCAGCCGCTGGAGGGTGAGTTCCACTCCCTCTAGCAGTGGGACGCGGGAGAAGACGAAGATGGAGCTTCCCGCCAAGGCGAGCAGCGCTCCGGAGGCGGCCGAGGCCAAGTGCAGCGCCCAGGGTTGCAGCACCGACCGAACCAGGAACAGGCTCAGCGTTACGGAGGCGACCAGGAGCCAGGGCAGCATTCCCAGCCCCGGACCCCAAGCGGCCTCGTACAGGGCCAGGGAGACATCCAGGGCTATTATGATTAGCAGCACCGGCACCGCTGCGCCGGATACACTCAGACGGTCTCGCTCCACTCCTAAGCTCCAAACAGGACAGATCAGCGCTCACCTAACAGGTTGGGGCCCGCCACCCTAACAGCCGGTCTTCTACAGCCTGCATGTTAGCAGACCTGTCAAATCTGCGCCGTGGTCCACATAAGCGGCAGTCGCTGTTGCCAGGCGAAGCAGCATCCCGCGGGGGGCGGCGGCGTGATCGACGGCCCGTGTCGGGGCGCAGCGGAGGTTGGAGTGCAGAGCAGAGCGGGGGCAGCGGAGGCGCGGTGGGCCGAGCAGCGCTGCTCGGCCCACCATCGAAAAGGTCGGTCGCCGATTCCTAGGGGTAGATCCCCCGGATGAGCGTGGCGTCGTGCACTCGCTGCACGGCCAGCATCAGCGCTGAGAGCCGCAAAGACACGTTCTTCTCCTCTGCCATGCGCCAGACCTCGGCGAACGACCGGCCCATGATCCGCTCCAGCTTGGAGTTGATCTCGTCCTCTTCCCAGAAGAGGAACTGCAGGCCCTGCACCCACTCGAAGTAGGAGACCGTCACGCCACCGGCGTTGGCGAGGATGTCCGGCACCAAGACCACGCCTCTATCGACCAGAATGCGATCCGCCGCCGGGGTCGTGGGGCCATTGGCGCCTTCCACTATCACCTTAGCCCGAACTGCGTCGGCATTGTCGGCCGTGATCTGCCCCTCCAGCGCGGCCGGAACGAGTACGTCGCACTCCAGCGCCAGCAGTTCGGCATTGCTGATGGGCTCGGAGCCGGGGAAGTCCTTAACACTGCCCGTGCCCCGCACCCACTCACCCAGACCGGGGACATCCAGCCCGTCGCCGTTGAAGGCACCCCCGTAGATATCGGTGACGCCGATGACACGGCAGCCAAGCTCATGCAGATGGGCGGCGGTGGCGCTGCCGACGTTGCCGAACCCCTGCACCGCTACCCTCGCCCCCTCGACGGGCATGCCGAGCCGCTCCAGTACGCGAGCGACGCAGAAGGCTACGCCCCGCCCCGTCGCCATCAGGCGACCCAAAGAGCCGCCGATCTCCACCGGCTTGCCGGTGACCACCGCCGGAGTGGTGTAGCCGCGATGCATGGAGTAGGTGTCCATGATCCAGGCCATTATCTTCGGGTTGGTGTTGACGTCGGGAGCGGGGATGTCCCCCTCCGGGCTCATCAACGGGCTGATCTCGGTGGCGTAGCGTCGCGTCAGCCGCTCCAACTCACGTTCCGACAGCTCGCGCGGATCGACAACCACGCCACCCTTGGCGCCGCCGTAGGGAATGCTCACCACAGCGCACTTCCAGGTCATCCACATGGCCATGGCGCGGATCTCGTCGAGGTCCACGCTGGGGTGATACCGAATGCCGCCCTTAGAAGGACCGGGCACCGTGGAGTGGTGCACTCGGTAGCCGGTGAACACACGAACGTCGCCATTGTCCATGAGAACAGGGAAGTTCACCGTCAGCTCGCGCTTGGGCCGCCGCAACACCTCGACAATCCCCCGCTTGAGGTCCAGGTGCGAAGCCGCCTCGTCAAGCTGCTCAAGAGCCATCGCGTAAGCATTCACGTTCGAATTCCCATCCGCAGCCATAGTTCCCACACCCTCCCCGGTGATAGTTCGCGGGGCCCATCTTCGCGCCCGCGCTCCGATCAGTCCGCGGCGGTCCGGACCGTTTTCCAGTCGCCGCCGGTGTCGCTGGCCCGCTCGCTCTAGGCCGAATCCAGCTCGCGCTTCAGCAACTGCTCCACCGAGGCGGCGTTCGCCTGCCCTCGGCTTGCCCGCATCACTTGTCCGACAAGGAATTTCACCGCCTGGGCCTTGCCCGAGCGATAGTCCTGCACCGCCTGCGGATTGCCGGCCACGGCGGCCCGCACCCACTCCAACAGCGCTCCCTCGTCGCTCACTTGGACCAGGTCACGCTCCCGGATGATGGTGGCCGGGTCCTTGCCGCCGGCGAACATCTCCTCCAGCACCTGCCGGCCCGTGGTGACGTTGATGGCGCCACTTGCCACCGACTGCGACAGCGCTGCCAGTTGCTCCGGCGCCACGCGCAAGTCCTCCAGCGCCGTTCCTTCCTGGTTCATCAGGCGGAACAGCGGACCGGTGATCCAGTTGGCCAGGTCCTTGGCCAGTGCCTCACCGCCGGCCGCCACCGCCTTCTCGTAGTAGTCGGCCAGAGCCCGGTCCTCGGCCAGCAATTCGGCGTCCGCCGCGGGCAGGCCGCAGTCCCGGCAGAGTCTCGCCACGCGGGCCTCCGGCAGTTCCGGGAGCTGTCTGCGCCATTCGGCCACCTGCTCGGCGGTGATCCGGAGCGCGGTGAGGTCCGGCTCGGGGAAGTAGCGGTAGTCGTGCGCTTCCTCTTTAGTGCGCTGCACGACTGTCTCACTCCGGGCGTCATCCCAGCCCATCGTGACCTGCTCCACCTGCCCGCCCTGATCGAGAATGGCGCTCTGTCGTCGAATCTCGTACTCCACCGCCGCCTTAACGGCGCGGAAGCTGTTGAGGTTCTTGACCTCCACGTGCGTGGGCGGCAGCTCAGTGGAACCCACCGGCCGGAGGGAGATGTTGGCTTCGCAACGCATCGCCCCCTCCTCCATGTTGCCCGTGCTCACGCCCAGGTAGCGCAGAATGGAGCGCAGCTTGACCAGGTAGAGGCGGGCCTCCTCCGGGGAGTGGATGTCCGGCTCGCTCACGATCTCCAGCAGCGGCATACCGGAACGGTTGAAGTCGATGTAGCTGCGCCCGCCCATGTGGATAAGCTTGCCGGTGTCCTCTTCCAGGTGCGCGCGGCGAATCCCGATGCGGCGCTCCTCTTCGTCGACGCGCACGGTCAGCCAACCGTCACGAGTGACCGGCAGGTCATACTGGGAGATCTGGTAGCCCTTGGCCAGGTCGGGGTAGGAGTAGTTCTTGCGGTCCCACTTGGTGAGCGGGGGCACCTCGCAGTTGAGGGCGAGCCCCATCATCACCGATAGCTCAACCGCCTTCCGGTTAAGCACCGGCAGGGCGCCGGGAAGCCCCAGACAGACCGGGCAGGTGAACGCGTTGGGCGCGGCGGAGACGTAGTCGGCCCTGCAGCCGCAGAACAGCTTGGACGCGGTAAGTAGCTGGACGTGGACTTCCATGCCGATGACCGGTTCGTACACCCGACCCCCAAGCGCCAACAGGGCCGGGCCAACCGCATGCCCGGCCCCTGTGAGTGAGCGGCAGTATAGCACGCCGCTGGTCAGGTAGCCATTAGTCCGCCGACGTGGTGTTTCGCTTCCGCCGGCGCACGAGAGCGCGCACCGCCAGCAGGATCAGCCCGATGGGGATGAGGATCAGAGCCAGCAGCGGCGCCAGGTAGAAGATGAACCAGATGAGCGCGTCGAGTATGAACCGGCCCGTGTTCGTTAGCGCCCGCAGAGCCGAGCGCAGGGTGGACATGGGCTGCCACTCGCCCGAGATGACCGGCGCCTCGGCTTCCACCGCCAGCAGCTGTACGTTGATGGTGGACATAGAGACCATGCGGTCCAGGTACTGCTGCCTTCCTTGGTACTGCTCGATCTGCGACTGAACGTTCTGCAGCTCCCGGTAGACGGCGAGTATGTCCTCGGCATCCTGCATCCGCTCGCGCACATCCTCCAGCAGCAGGAGCAACTGCTCCTCTGTGGCTCGCAGCGCCCGTAGACGCGCCTCGATGTCGAAGTACTCCTCGGTCACGTCTTCGCCGCTGGTGGACGTACGCTCTACCTTCTCCGCCAGCTGTACGAGCGAGGCCATGATGGCGTCGAAGCTCTCCGCCGGTACCCTGACCGTCATGTTGGCGTTCAGGTACTCGCCCCCGCGCCAGAGGTTCGAGCTCACCACATAGCCGCCCGTGCCGGTGACCAGGGCCTCGACCTGCCCCACCGCGTCCTCGACGGCCACGAACCGGCCCACCAGCTCGCCGGTGCGGATGATCATCCGCTCCTGGCCCTCCGCCTGCGCCGGAGCCCTCGGAACGGAATCGCGGCTCAGCGGCATCTCCGGGGCCGCGGCGGGGGCAGCCGGCTCCGACTCAGTCACCGCAAAGCTGCTGCCGTCTTCGACCGCCCGTGCCGGCGCCGGTGACCCGGCGCTGCAGGACGTTATCATGGAAGCGGCCACTAGGAGGCTCAGAACCATCACTAGCAATGTCGTACGCCTCATATCTTCCCCTCCCCCAGGTTCCTTCTTCTCTAGGTAACAGACGCGAGCCATTGCGTCAAGGTTCCCCCTCGTTTGCGGCTTGCCCGCGCCCGACCCTAGAATCGGCCCCGTCCGTCCCTGCGAGGTGCCCATGTCTGTCAGTGTCGTCATACCCACCTACAATGAGAAGGAGAACATCGTCTCCTTGGTCGAGGCCATCGTCGGGCTGCCGATCGGGGCGTCCGTCATCATCGTCGACGACAACTCTCCCGACGGCACCGGCCGCCTGGTGGACGAGATGGCGGCCCGGAACCCGGCCGTCCGCCCGCTCCATCGCCCGGCCAAGCTTGGCCTCGGCACCGCCCACATAGCCGGCATGCGCAAGGCACTCGCCGAGGGCGCCGACCTCATCGTCACCATGGACGCCGACTTCTCCCACCACCCCCGCTACATTCCCGACCTAGTAGCGGCTATGGAGTACGTCGATCTCTGCATCGGGTCGCGCTACGTCCGCGGCGGCGGGACGGAGAACTGCACCTGGCCCCGCCGCATCCTGAGTGAGGGAGCCAACACTTTCGCCCGCGTGATGCTTGGTTTCCACGCCCACGACTGCACCGCCGGCTTCCGCTGCTACCGGCGTGAGGTACTTAGCCGCGTCCCGCTGGACACCATCTTCTCGGATGGCTACTCGTTCCTGGTGGAGATGCTGTACCTGTGCCAGGGCCTGGGCGCCCGAGTGGGGGAGGTCCCGATCATCTTCGAGAACCGCCGTCGCGGGAAGTCCAAGATCTCCCGCAAGGAGATCCTGGCGGCCATGTATACCGTCCTCCGGCTCGCGGCCCGGCGGTTGCGCGGGGCCCGCTGACAGCCCCGGGAAGCGCCACCACCTCCTTCGCACGCCAAAGCCCCCGACCGGACAACCGGGTCGGGGGCTTCCTGCTCCACCGCTCGCGGGGGCGCGCTAGACCTGTGCCTTCTCCCGCACCGCCTTGAGGGCCATCTCCTCAAACTCGGCGACGGGCATGGCGCCCAGGTCCTCTCCGCTACGAAGACGAACTGCCACTGCCCCCGCCTCCGCCTCGCGGTCGCCGACGACCAGCATGTAAGGGATGCGTTCCAACTGCGCCTTGCGGATCTTGGCGTTCATGCGGTCGCCCGAGTCATCCATGCGCACGCGCAGGCTAGCTTGCAGAAGCCCGTCGGCGACGGTCTTGGCGTACTCGACGTGCCGGTCGGCGATGGGGATCACCGCCACCTGCGTCGGCGCCAGCCAGACGGGGAAGGCCCCGGCGTAGTGCTCAATCAGCCCACCGATGAAGCGTTCCATGGAGCCCAACACCGTGCGGTGCACCATGATCACCCGGTGCTCCTGGCCGTCGTCTCCGGCGTAGGTGATGTCAAAGCGCTCCGGCTCGTTCAGGTCTACCTGGCAGGTGGGTCCCTGCCAATCGCGGCCGACAGCATCGTAGAGCTTTATGTCGATCTTGGGAGCGTAGAAGACGCCGCCGCCCTCGTCGACCTCATACTCCATGCCCCGGTCCTCCAGCACCTGACGGAGCGCCTCCGTGGCGAACTCCCACTGCTCGTCGGTGCCGATGTACTTCTCCGGACGCGTGGCCAAGTAGGCCTTGTAGGTGTAGCCGAAGGTATCCATCATGAAGAAGGTCAGATCGAGAACACCGTTCACTTCCGCCACCAGCTGGTCCGGGCGGCAGAAGATGTGCGAGTCGTCCTGGGTGAAGCCGCGCACCCGCAGCATGCCGTGGAGGGTGCCGCTGCGCTCGTAACGGTAGACCGTGCCCAGTTCGGCCAGACGGATGGGCAGGTCCCGGTAGGAGCGCGTGTGCGACTGGAATATGCGCACGTGGCCGGGGCAGTTCATCGGCTTGGCCCGGTAGGGCTGCCCGTCTATGTCCATCGGAGCGTACATGCCGTCGGCGTACGTTTCCAGGTGGCCGGAGATCTCGTAGATGCGCTCGCTGGCGATGTGCGGCGTGTACACCAACTGGTAGCCGCGCTTACGGTGCTCGTCCACCCAGAAGCGCTCGATCTCCTGGCGGATGGTGGCTCCATTGGGGTGCCACAGGATCAGGCCGGCGCCGATGTCCGGGTCCACCGAGAAGATGTCCAGCTCTCGCCCGAGCCGCCGATGGTCGCGCCGCTCGATTTCCTCCAGCCGCTTGAGGTAGGCGTCGAGTTCGTCCTTCGTCTCCCAAGCCGTGCCGTAGATGCGCTGCAGCATGGGACGCTTCTCATCGCCGCGCCAGTAGGCCCCGGCGATGGAGAGCAGCTTGAAGGCACGGGCGTCTATCTCCTTGGTGCTCTCCACGTGCGGTCCGCGGCAGAGGTCCACGAACCGACCCTGGGCGTAGGTGCTGATGGCCTCGTCCTCGGGCAGGTCATGGATTAGCTCCAGCTTGTAGGGCTGGTCGGCGAACTGGCGCAGGGCGTCGTCGCGCGGGATTTCGCTGCGCTGGAAGCGACGGCCCTCCTTGAGAATGGCCCGCATTCGCTTCTCCACTTCGGCCAGGTCCTCCGGCGTCAACGCCCGGGGCAAGTCGAAGTCATAGTAGAAGCCGGTGTCGATATCGGGGCCGATCCCGAACTTGGCCTCGGGGAAGAGGCTCAGCACGGCCTCGGCCATCACGTGGCCCAGCGAATGCCTCACTCGCTCCAGGTTGTCGCTCGCCATCTCCAACTCCTCCATCCACCAAGAACACGAAACTCCCGCCCCATTGGGACGGGAGTCGAAACTCGCGCGGTTCCACCCAAGTTCTGGTTGCCCAGCACTCCGGCTCCGATAACGGGGAGACCGTGAACCCATACTTGGCCTCTGTCGGCCGTTCCGGGCTCAACTCGCGGGTGGTGTTCGCCGGCGCCACTCTGGAAGGGCTTGCAGTCGGCGGCCCTCCCTCCCTGCAGAGCGCGGTCCGGTTACTCGTCCCGCTTATCGCTCATCGTATGCAATTGGTGGGCGGTATAGGACTCGAACCTACGACCTCCACGATGTCAACGTGGCGCTCTAGCCAACTGAGCTAACCGCCCCGGCTCAAGTCTCCCTCATTATAGAAGCAGGCGGGCTGCCGGTCAAGTCGCCCTTGCATCCGCGGGCGTGCCTGGCGCCGCCCGCCGGCGGACCCAGAAACGCTGCCGCATAGGTGAGGGCTTCGCCTCGACCGAGGCCTACTCTCGTCGCCCCGCCATTACTGCCACCGCTCGGAATGCCGGCATGCCTTCCCCCACTACCGGCCTTGCCGGGCCCGGCAGGGCGGGCGAAAGCCTCTTGACACGTTAGCACTCCCGTGATAGACTTAGCAGTCGTTAGCAGGGAGTGCTAGAATGTCTACTGCTCATACACATCTTCCCCAAATCACGGAGCGGCAGGCCCTTGTCCTGCGGCTGGTGGTGCGCGACTACACCCGCACTGCCACGCCGGTCAGCTCCAAGACGCTGGTGGAGGACTATGGGCTGCGCGTGAGCTCAGCCACTATTCGCAATGACCTGGCGCGCCTGGAGGAGTTGGGCCTGCTGACCCACCCGCACACCTCGGCCGGTCGCGTACCGACTGACGCGGGCTACCGCTACTTCATCGAGCACCTGATGGCCGAGGGCCAGCTTCCGCTCACCGAGCAGCGGCGGATCAACCACCAGTTCCACCAGCTGGGGCTGGAGCTGCACCAGTGGCTGCAGCTATCGGCCGCCGTGCTGGCCGATACGGTACACAACGCCGCGGTGGTGACGGCGCCGCGCGCGGCGCAAGCGCGCTTCAAGCACGTGCAGCTGGTATCCACTTACGGCAACTCGGTGCTCATGGTACTGGTACTGCAGGACGGGACCGTCCGGCAGCAAGGGTTCATGTCGCCGCAGCCCATGCAGCAGGAGAAGCTCACCGCCCTGTCCGAGAGGATCTCGGTCCGGTGGCGCGGGCTTACGGCAGCGGACTTGGAGGGCTTGCCCAACGAGAACTTGTCGGCGCTGGAGAGAGCCGTGAGAGACCTTACCATCGCCGCCATGACGGAGGCGAACCGCTCCAGCAACGTAGAAGCATATCGCGAGGGCATCCGGCACCTGCTGGCCCAACCGGAGTTCACCGAGAGCAGCGCCATCGACCGCGCCATGACCCTTCTGGAAGGCGACTGGCTAGCCGCCAGCGCCATGCCTCAGGTGCGCGCCGCGGACGGCGTCAGCGTCATCCTCGGTCGCAATCCCGAAGGAATCGGCCTGGGCGACTACGGCCTGGTGCTCTCTCAGTACGGCGTCAAGGAAGGGCTCGTGGGCGCGTTGGGCGTCCTCGGTCCCGTGCGTATGCAATATGAGCGAGTGATCCCGGCGGTCCGCTATATGGCCTCGCTGCTGAGCGGCTTGGTCTGGAGCATGTTTGGGCCCGGCGATACCGACTGGGCCACCGATCAGACACAAGCGGATCGTGAGGACTAGGAGGAAGTTGGTGACGGATAGCCACGAGGCAAGAGACACGGCGCCGCAGAGAGGCGAGGCGACCGACGCGCGAGAGCAGACCCCAGAGGATCAGCGCCTGATGGAACTGGAGGCGGCCCTGGCCGAGTCCGAGCAGCAGGCACAGGAGTACCTGGACGGTTGGCAGCGTGAGCGGGCCGCCTTTGCCAACTACCGTCGCCGTACCGACGAGGAGCGCGGTTCGATAACGCGGACGGCCACCGAGGACCTGGTCTGCCAGCTGTTGCCTCTGCTGGACGACCTGGACCGGGCCTGTGAAGGCATCCCGGAGGAGGCCTCCTCGCACCCGTGGGTCCAGGGCGTGGCTCTGGTCCAGCGCAGGTTCCGCCAGGTTCTGGAATCGCTGGGCGTGGAAGAGATTGAGGCAACCGGCTGCAAGTTTGATCCGGAGGTGCACGAAGCCATCACGCACGAGGAGACGACCAAGCATGACGAAGGCGAGGTGATCGGCGAAGTGCTCAAGGGCTACCGCATGGGAGACCGGGTGCTCCGCTGTAGCGTGGTTCGGGTCGCCAAGGCAGTCTAGGGACTAGGTAAAGAAGCGCGGGCTCGCCCGCGAGTAAGGCGTAGCGGCGACTAGCGCCGCGCAGCAAGAGGTGAGGAGACGAACATGGCAAGGATTATCGGCATAGATCTGGGCACCACCAACTCCGTCGGCGCAGTAATGGAGGGCGGTGAGCCCACTATCATCAGCAGCGCCGAGGGCGGACGACTGTTCCCGTCCGTGGTAGCGGTAAACCCGAAGACCAACGAGCGCCTGGTCGGCCAGTCGGCGCGGCGCCAGGCGGTGACCAATCCGGAGAACACCGTCTATAGCATCAAGCGCTTCATGGGCCGCAAGTTCGCCGACCCGGTGGTGCAGAAGGCCGTCAAGCAGCTGCCCTATCGCGTGAGTGCCGCCTCCAATGGCGACGTGCGCGTGGCGCTGGCGGGCAAGGAGTACTCGCCCCCAGAGGTGTCCGCCATGGTGCTGCAGAAGATCAAGGCGGACGCGGAAGCTTTCCTGGGCGAGACCATCACCCAGGCAGTGATCACCGTCCCTGCCTACTTCGACGACGCACAGCGGCAGGCCACCAAGGACGCCGGCCAGATCGCCGGCCTCGAGGTCCTTCGGATCATCAACGAGCCGACGGCGGCGGCCCTGGCCTATGGGCTGGACAAGAAGACGGACGAGAGAATCGCTGTCTACGACCTCGGTGGCGGCACCTTCGATATCTCTATCCTCGACGTCGGGGACGGAGTCTTCGAGGTGAAGTCCACCAACGGTGACACCTTCCTCGGTGGGGACGACTTCGACCAGCGCATCATCGACTGGATCGCGGACGACTTCAAGCGAGAGAACGGCATTGACCTGCGTCAGGATCGTCTGGCTCTCCAGCGTCTGAAGGAGTCGGCGGAGAGGGCCAAGATCGAGCTCTCCACCGTCATGCAGACCGAGATCAACCTGCCCTTCATCACCGCCGACGCCTCCGGGCCCAAGCACCTGCAAATGACGCTGTCGCGGGCCAAGCTGGAGTCGCTGGTTACCGACCTGATCGAGCGCAGCATCGAGCCTTGTCGCAAGGCGCTGAAGGACGCCGGCTACAGCACCGACCAGATCAACGAAGTGGTGCTCGTCGGCGGGCAGACGCGCATGCCGGCAGTGCAAGAAGCCGTGCGCAAGTTCTTCGGCAAGGAACCGCACAAGGGCGTCAACCCGGACGAGGTGGTCGCCATCGGCGCCGCCATCCAAGCAGGCGTGCTCGGCGGCGAGGTCAAGGACGTTCTCCTCCTGGACGTGACGCCGCTCACCCTGAGCATCGAGACGCTGGGTGGGGTAGCGACACCCATCATCGAGCGCAACACCACCATCCCGGTGCGCAAGAGCCAAGTGTTCAGCACCGCTACGGACAACCAGACGCAGGTGGAGATCCATGTGGTCCAGGGCGAGCGCCCCATGGCGGCAGACAACAAGACGCTCGGACGCTTCATCCTGGACGGCATCCCGCCGGCGCCGCGCGGCTTGCCGCAGGTCGAAGTAACCTTCGACACCGATGCCAACGGCATTCTGGGTGTCTCGGCCAAGGATAAGGCCACCGGGCGGGAGCAGAAGATCACCATCAAGCCTTCCAGCGGACTCACCAAGGAAGAGATCGAGCGCATGGTGAGCGACGCCCAGTCTCACTCGGCCGAGGACCAGCGCGCTCGCGAGCGCATCGAGGTTCACAACCAGGCCGACTCGGCCATCTACTCCGCCGAGAAGACGCTGCGCGACCTGGGCGACAAGGTCCCCGGCGACGTTCGCCAGGACGTGGAAGCCAAGGTCGAGGAACTGCGATCGGTGGCGCAGGGCGATGACGTGGAGACTATCCGTCAGAACATCGACGCCCTGTCGCAAGCGCTCCAGCAGATCGGAGCCGCCATGTACCAGCAGCAGGAGGCGGAGCAGCCCGGAGATGACGGAACCGGTGCGGCCGATGCCGGCCAGCCCGACGAAGACGTGGTAGAAGGCGACTTCACCGAGGCCTAGATTGGATCGTCAGGGGGGAGGCGGGTATACTCAACCCGCTTCCCCTTCTGTGATTACCTATGGCTGATACCAGAGACTACTACGAAGTGCTCGGGGTGCCGCGCTCGGCATCCGCCGACGACATACGCACCGCCTACCGCCGCCTGGCCCGGGAGTTCCATCCGGACGTGAACCGGTCGCCTGAGGCGGCTGAGACCTTTAAGTCGGTCAACGAGGCCTACCAGGTGCTCGGTGATGCCGAGCGGCGCCAGGCGTATGACCGGTTCGGCCATGCCGGCGTCTCGGGCATGAATGGGTTCGAAGGCTTCAACGGGTTCGGCGGCCTAGGCGACATCTTTGAAGACCTCTTCGGATTCGGGATGCGCACCGGCGCCCAGGCCCACCGCGCTCCGCAACGGGGCGCCGACCTCCACGCCACCATCCGGCTCTCCTTCCGCGATGCCGTGTTCGGCACCACCGAACAGGTGGAGATCAGCCGGCTGGAGCCCTGCGATCGCTGCAATGGCAGCGGTGCCGAGCCCGGCACCAGCCCCGTGCGCTGCCCCACCTGCAACGGTACCGGCCAAGTCCGTCGGATGCAGCAGACCATACTGGGCTCCTTCGTGAACGTCAGTACCTGCCCCACCTGCGGCGGCCGCGGAGAGACCATCACCACCCGCTGCTCCCAATGCGTCGGCGACGGTCAGGTCGGCAAGACCCGCACCATCGAAGTGAAGGTACCCGCCGGCGTGAGCAACGGCACCCGCATGCGCATGACCGGCGAGGGCAACGTCGGCCTCAACGGCGGCCCCGCCGGCAATCTCTACGTCACCATGCAGGTAGAGGACGACCCGCAGTTCCAGCGTCAGGGAGACGACCTGATCCTGGAGTGGCCCATCAGCGTGCCCTTGGCCGCAATGGGGGCCACGATCGAGGTGCCCACCCTCGAAGAGGAAGAGAGAATCAAGGTGCCCGCCGGCACCCAGAGCGGACGCGTGTTCCGCCTCAAGGGGCGGGGGGTACCTCATTTGCAGCGAGCGGGGCGGGGTGATCTGGTGGTCGTCCTGCGGGTGGTCACGCCTACCAACCTGACGGCTAGGCAACGAGAGCTCATGGAGGAATTGGCCGACACCTTGGGCGAGAACAACGTCGCCCCGGATGAGCCCGGCTTCCTGGAGCGCATGCGGAGTGTGCTCGGCCTCTAGCCGAGCCGGGAGGCACCGGCCCATGGAGTGGCTTGAGATAAGTGTCGGCGTGGGCGGAGAAGCGGCAGAAGCCGTCTCCGCCTTTCTTTCGCGCTTCGGTTCCGTAGCCGTGGAGGAGTTGTCGGCCGGCCCCACGGACGCCCGCTCCCACGAGCCCGCCGTGACGGTCCGCGGGTACATCGAGGCCGACCGGGCGGCAACTCTACGCGAACAGATCGAGCAGGGCCTCTGGCACCTCTCTCAGATGCTCCCCGTGCACGAACCCCAGTACCGCACCCTGACCGAGCAGGACTGGACCGAGGCCTGGAAGGACTACTTCCCGGTGATGCACCTGGGCGAGCGCACCGTCATCGTCCCCACCTGGCGCCACTACGAGCCCCAACCGGGCGAGATCGTAGTCGCCATGGACCCCGGACAGGCCTTCGGCACCGGCCTCCATCCCAGCACCCAGCTCTGCCTCTCGGCCCTGGAGACCTTCCTGAGTCCGGGTGACCGCGTGCTGGACGTGGGCACCGGCACCGGCATTCTCGCCATCGCCGCCGCCAAGCTGGGCGCCGCCCGGGTGGAGGCCATGGACGTCGAGCCCGCCGCCGTCAGGGCCGCGAGCGATAACGTGCGCGCCAATGGTGTGGACGACGCTGTCTCGGTGTACTTCGCCACCCTCACCCCCTTCCGCTCCTCATCCGGCCCCGATCCGGAAGTCTACGCCAAGGGCCCGCATGATCTGGTTCTGGCCAACATCATCGCCGAGGTCATCGCCGGTATGGCCGCCGAGTTGGTGCGCCTCACCCGGCCGGGGGGCGTGATCATCACCGCCGGCATCATCCTGGAACGCGAGCATCTGGTGTTGGAGGCCTTTGCCGGCCGCGCAGCCCTGATCATGCGCAGCCAGGATGGCGACTGGGTCTCACTCACCTTCCGCGTCCCCGAGCAGCCATGACGCCCCTGGACCATCGGTTCTACACCGCGCCCGGCACACTCTCCGGCACAAGCGTCCGCCTGGGCGGTTCCCTGGCGCACCGCCTCGCCCGGGTGCTGCGTCTGGAGCCCGGCTCCGACATCGCCCTCTTCGACGGTTCCGGCATCGAAGTGCGGGCACGCATCACCACCATGGCCCGTGGCGAGGTAGAAGCGGAGGTGGTCTCGCGCTCCTACCCGCGGACGGAGCCGCCCGTCCGCTTGACTCTGTGCCAGGCGCTGCTGCCCTCAGACCGGTTCGACTGGGTGCTGGAGAAGGGCGCCGAGATGGGCGTGACCCGGTTCGTGCCCCTGCTCACTGAGCGCTGCACCGCCAAGCCGCCTGCTCCGGGTGCTGCCACCGAGCGCAAGCGCGCTCGGTGGCAGGCCGTTGCCGTCGCCGGGTCGGAACTGAGCGGTCGGGTGGTGGCGCCGGAAGTGGCCGCGCCCATGAGCCTGAGCGATGCTCTCGCTGCATTGGACGGCACCGCTGTCATGGCCTGGGAGGAGTCCACCGCTCCCGTCCGTCCGGTTCTGGCCGGGTTGGCGTCCCAAGGGATCGACAGCCTCACGCTCCTGGTGGGGCCGGCCGGCGGCCTGACGCCGGAAGAGGCGCGCTCGGCCAGGGAAGCGGGCGTCCGGGTGGTCTCCCTCGGGCCCCGGGTGATGCGAGCCGAGACGGCCGCCATCGTGTTCACCGCTCTCTGCCTGCACGAACTGGGGGGGTTCGAACCCCCGGCGCCCTAGTCCTTCGCTCCCAGTCCGGCCAGCAGGGCCTCCCGCATCACGTCGGTGGGCGCCGGCCGATCCGTCCACAGCTCGAACTGCCCCGCCGCCTGATTGACGAAGTGGCCCAGACCGGAGACGGTCCGGCAGCCGGCCCGGCGCGCCTCTCGCAGCAGGCGCGTCTCCAGCGGGTTGTAGACGGCGTCGTAGACCACCAGGCCCAGGCGCAGCATCCCCGCCGGCACAATGCTGTCCTCCACCCGCGGGTGCATGCCCACGCTGGTCGTCTGCACCAAGACGTCGGGGGTTACTCGCCCCATCTCCTCCATGGCCACGAACTCGGCGCCGACCTCCCAGGCCAGGGCGAGTCCTCGCTCCACCGTGCGGTTGGTGAGTACCAGCCGCGCCCCACGCTCGGTGAGGCCGTGCGCCAACGCGCGACCCAGGCCCCCGGCGCCCACCAGGAGCACGCATTTGCCCTTCAGCGTCTCGCCCGGTGGCAGGGCCGCTTCGATGGTGACGAGCGCTCCCTCCACATCGGTATTGTAGCCGCGCTTTCGACCGTCGTCGTCCACCGCTATCGTGTTCACCGACTCCAGCCGCGCCGCCAGCGGCTGCACCTCGTCCAGCGCCGCGATGACCGTCTGCTTGTGCGGGATGGTGACGCTGTAGCCGCGAAAACCAAGCGGCGTGAACTGCTCCAGGAAGCTCACCGGTTCCTGCACCAGGAGAGGCAGGTACACCGCATCCAGGCCGACGGCTCGGAAGGCGGCGTTGTGCACGGCCGGACTCATGGAGTGGCCCACCGGGTTGGCCATCACCCCATAGAGCGCGGTGCGCGCAGTGATCCCGCGGAAGCGGTACATCCCCAGCAGATCGGTCAAAGGCACCTGCCCCGGAGCCACCGCCGCACCGGCCTCAACACTGGCGAAGGTAAGGAAGGCGCCGTAGCGGCCGGCCAGGAGGCGACTCACCACCCCCGCTTCCCCCATGGCCAAGGCTATCGTGGGCCGGTCTGTGCCCTGCAGCAGCCGGAACACCTCCAGGTTGTCCTCGATCCGCCTGGCCGTGACGGCAATCTTCACCACGTCCGCGTCCAGGGCCGCCAGGCGCCGGTGCAGCTGCTCCAGGGGTCGAGGCACACCCTCGAAGTCGTGGTAGGACACGATGCGCCGGCACCCCGGGACCCGCTCCAGGGAGGACGAGGCATCGTGCTCGATGTCCACGTACTCTGCCCCGAGGGCCATCGCCCGTCGCAGCACAGCCAGGCGCTCCGATTCGTCGCCCACGAAGCGGCCACCCTCTCGCTCGGGGCGGTAGGTGACTATGACCGGGCAGGGACGCCGTCCGATCAGCGCCGCCAGGTCAAATCCGGGGATGAGGTCCAGCCGCAGTTCCACCAGGTCGGCGCCACCGGCAACGGCGGCAGCCATGGCGGCTATCGCTGCCTTAGTGCCCTCGGCGGCCACCGACACACACACCAGCGTGCTCATACGACCCAACGCTTTCTCCTCGTCCGGCAGGCTCCGTAGCACGGCCATGTTAGCGCTGACCGCCTTGCGCGGCCAGGGTCGTTGCCTTGTCCGCTCGCGGTCGCTAGTATTGGCGCAGTCCTGCCTCTGCATGCGGTTGCGGCAGGACGGATATGTGCCGGGGAGGCTGTAGTGGACCGAATGACCTCGCGTGAGAGAATGCTTGCCGCCATCCGGCATCAGCCGGTCGACCGTGTTCCGGTAGCGCCCTTCGGGCTCGGCCGGCTCGACCCCGCGGGCGAGGTGGCTGCCGAACTGATCGAGAAGACCGATCCCTTCATCCTGGTACGCGCCGGCGGCGATCCTCTGATCGGCGCCGACCCGGATGTGACCGTAACCGAAGAGGGCCCCGACCGCATCACTATCTACCACACTCCCAAAGGAGACCTGCGCCAGGTCTACCATCGCACCGAGATCACCGGCTACTGGACTGAGTTTCCCTGCCACAACGCCGGCGAACTGGAGGGCCTGATCTCTATGCCCTGGAAGCCAGCCGTCGTCGACACCGGTCCCTTCCTGCAGCGCAAGGCCGAGATCGGCGACGATGGCCTCGTATTGGCGGGCATCGTGGATGGCATCTGCTTCCCTGCCATCTACATGTCACCGGAGGACATGTGCATCCTCTGGGCCGAGGCACCCGAGTTCATGACCGACGTGGTGGCGGAAGCGGCCCGTCGCGTCGAGGACTTCGTGACCCGCACGTCCCAGCAGGGCGTGGACGGGTACCGCATCATTGGCGGCGAGTATGCCAGCGAGATGCTGGGGCCACGCGGCTTCGCCGCTCTCATCACCCCTTTCGACACGGCTCTGGTTGATCTCATCCACCGCCACAACGGCATCGCCCACTACCACAACCACGGCGACGTCAACCGCTTCATGGAGGCCTTCGCCGATTTGGGAATCGACTCGCTCGACCCGCTGGAGGTCCCTCCCTTCGGCAACGTGGACCTTAGCGACGCCATGCGCCGCGTCGGAGATCGCGTTTGCTTCGTCGGTGGGCTGGACGACATGGAGATACTCGAGACGCGCTCCACCGAGGAAGTGCTGCGGCTGGGGCGGGAAACACTGCGCAAGACCGGTTCGCGCAACTTCATGCTGGGCGGCACCACTTCCGGCATCTTCACAGAGAAAGCGGCGCGGCACTTCATCGCCCTGGTCGACGTAGCACGCGAGTTCGGCGATCCGGGCCCCCTGGGTGAGTTGTGATGACCGAGGAGACTGGGGTCCGCTGGCGTCTGGCAGTACCACCGGAGGTGGAGACCGAGTACGTAGGGACCACGCTCGGCCCGTACTACAGCGACGCCCGGGTGGCCGTAGACACACAGCTCCAAGCCTGCGAGGTGTTCCGCAACCTGTACGGCGTCGCTACCGGCGAGCCGAGCGTTCCGGTGCCCGCCTACGTGGGTGTTGCCTCGCTCGGCGCCAGCATGGTCCTGCCCGACGATCATCCGCCCATGGTCGCCAACCAGGGACGCGTCCTCGCCGACTGGCCGGCCGTCCTCGCACTGCGCCCCGCCGTTCCCGAGTCCAGCGAGTGGCTGAACCGCTATCTGGAGATGCGCGAGGAGATGGGCCGCCTATTAGGCAAACTGCCTCCTCTGGGGGCCGGGCAAGAGGGGCCCATCACCTCTGCCGTGCTGCTCCGGGGAGACCAGTTCTTCCTGGATGTCCTGGACGAGCCTGAGGTGGCCCACCACCTTCTCGGGGTAGTGACGCAGACCTACATCAGCTTCGTCCGCCACGTCCGCCGGCTCAACGGCCAGGAGGAGCACGGCGGGGTCGGCATCGCCGATGATATGGCCGGGATGCTGCCGCCCTCGCTCTGGCCCGAGTTCGTCCTCCCCTATTGGGAGCGCATCTACCAGGAACTAGGCCCCGGGCGCCGCAGCGTCCATACCGAGCTCCTGCGGCCCGGCCACCTGCCCTTCCTGCGTCAACTTGACATTGGCTCCTACGACCCGGGCAACGACCAATACCTGGAGGTCACCGACATCGTGCCCTTGGTGGAGCACATGGACGTCTCCTGGAACCTCTACACCGTGCGCGACATGCTCAACGGCACTCCCGAGTCTGTCCGCTCCACCTACGAGAACGCGGTTGCGGCGGGTGCGAGGGTTATCATGACGGAGCTTTGCCGCCGCACGCCTCGAGAGAACGTTCATGCCTTCGTGGAGGTGGGCCGGCGTTTTGAGTAGACGTCAGTACGTTGGCCCAGCCGACAGCCGGGTGCTATCCTCGATGCTCAGCCCCCTAGGGGAGGAGTACCTTGACAAGCAAAGGAATGCCGACGGCTCAAGCATCGGGCAGGCAACTGGCCCGCGCATTGGCCGCCGTAGAGGGTAGACTGCACTTGCTGTACGCGCGCAACACATCGTCCGACCTACGACGACGCCTGGCCGCCATTGACGCCGCAACTGACATACAGTCGCCGCTCTGGGACGAGGTGCTGCAGATCGAGTACCTCGAGAATGCCCGTGAGGCCCTGCAGCACTCGCTGCGCGCCCTCGATCAGCGACACGGGAGGCCGCAATGACCACCGCTGAGTTCCTCAAAACCATTACGGAAGCGCACGGCGTGTCCGGGTACGAGCATAACGTACGCGACATCGTCGTCCAGGAGTTCAGCGCTCTTTGCGATGAAGTGCGGGTCGACCCCATGGGCAGCGTTTGGGGCGTCAAGCGCGGGACTGTCGGTGGCCGCCGCATTATGCTGGCGGGACACATGGACGAGATCGGTCTCATCGTGAAGAAGCTGGACAAGCACGTCATCCGCTTCACCCAAGTGGGCGGCTTCGACGTACGCGTTCTGCCGGGCCAGCCGGTGTGGGTGCACGGCCGCCAGAGCATGCCCGGCGTCATCGGCATGCGCCCGCCCCACGTCATGCCCGCTGCAGAGCGGGACAAGGTCATCCCCATGGAAGACCTCTTCATCGACGTCGGGCTGACGGCTGAAGAACTCGCGCAGCAGATCCGCGTGGGCGACACGATCACGCTGCGGCGCGGTTATGTCGAGCTGAAGAACGGGCTCGTCGCCAGCAAGGCCATGGACGACCGAGCGGCGGTGGCTTCCCTCCTAGAGTGCCTGCAGGTACTGCAAGGCCTCAAGCACAACTGGGACGTCTACGCCGTGGCCACGGTCCAAGAAGAGGTAGGGTTGCGGGGGGCCATGACCAGTGCCTACGGCGTTGCCCCGGACGCAGCCATTGCGGTGGACGTCACCTTCGCCCGCACGCCCGAGCTGCCGGAGACGGGAACGGTGGAGGCGGACAAGGGCCCGGGCATCGCTCGGGGCCCGAACCTTCACCCGGTGATGTACGACCGCCTGGTGGAGACAGCCAAACGCTACGAGATGCCCTACCAGCCGGAACCGGTTCCCGGAGCGAGCGGGACCGACGCCTGGGCCATCCAGGTCTCCCGGCAGGGCGTGCCGACGGCGCTTCTCGGCCTGCCGCTGCGCTACATGCACACGCCCGTCGAGACGCTTTCCCTCAGAGATGTGGAGCGCTGCGGCCGCCTGATGGCCTACTTCATCGCCGACCTGGACGATACTATCTTGGATAGTTTCCGGCCGGCGCTGCCGGAGGGGGAATGATGGACATAGGCTTCCTGAAGACTCTCAGCGAAGCGCGGGGCGTATCCGGCAACGAAGGTGAGGTACGTGATCACCTGGCCCGCACCCTGCGCGGCGTTGTCGACGAACTGATAACCGACACCATCGGGAACCTGATCGCCGTCCGGCGCGGCACCGGTGAGTCGCCCCTGCGGGTGATGGTCGCCGCCCATATGGACGAGGTGGGCCTGATGATCACCGCCGCCGACGCCAACGGCTACCTGCGCTTCCAGCCCGTGGGTGGAATCGACGCTCGTGTCCTCCCCGCCAAGCGCGTGCTGGTGGGCAAGGATGCCGTGCCCGGCATAATCGGCGTCAAGCCGGTGCACCTGACCGAGCCGAGTGAGCGCCGCAACGTCCTCAAGGTGGACCAGCTCTACATCGACATCGGCGCCAAGAGCAAGGACGAAGCCCTCGGCATTGCTCCCCTAGGCGAGTTCGCCACCTTCGACACGCCCTTCCAGTACCTCCAAGGGGCCAGCATTGAGGGTGACGAACCCCGCGGTCGCATCAGCGGAAAGTGCTTCGACGACCGGGCCGGCTGCTTCATCCTCCACAACCTCCTTCAGAAGCAGTACCCCTTCGACCTCTACGGGGTCTTCACTGTGCAGGAGGAGGTCGGTCTGCGCGGTGCGCGCGTGGCCGCCTTCGGCATAGACCCGGACCTCGCTTTCGTCCTCGAGGGCACCGTGTGCGATGACTCCCCCAAGGAAGACGACGTCAGCCCCACGACCACCCTCGGCCTAGGCGCCGCCATCAGCATCGCCGACGCCAGTGTTATCGCCGACCGTCGCCTGGTGGATCTGCTCATCGAGACGGCCACGGAAGAAGGAATTCCTTACCAGATCAAGCAGCCGATGGTCGGGGGAACAGATGCTGGTGCCATCCACCTGCAGCGGGAGGGGATCCCTTCCGTGCCCGTGGCCGTGCCATCGCGCTACCTGCACTCTCCTGAGTCCGTCATAGACTTGCTCGACCTGCAGCACACCATCCGCCTGGTCGGCGCCGCCCTCGAGCGGCTCCCGGCCGTCTGGGGCTCACGCGGCGGCGTGGCCTAAGGCCTCGCGCCACATCAGGGAGGTTTCGGTGAAAGATACACTGCGTAAGCTGTGCGAGGCCTATGGACCGTCCGGGAACGAAGGCCAAGTACGGGACCTGATCCGTAGCGAGATCGAGGGTCTGGCCGATTCGGTCCGCGTCGACGCCCTGGGCAACCTGATCGCCGTCAAGGGTAGCGGTGGCCATCGCGTGATGCTCGCTGCTCACATGGACGAGATCGGCGTCATCATCACCCACATCGACGAGAACGGCTTCCTGCGCTTCGCTCCCGTCGGCGGCGTCTGGACCCTGGGCCTGTCGGGGAGGCGCGTGGCCTTCGCCGACGGCACCATCGGCGCCATCGGGCTGGAGAAGCTGGACGACCGTGATCGCGTGCCGGCCATGGCGAAGTTCTACATCGACATCGGCGCCTCGAAGAAGGATGAGGTGCACCTCAAGGTCGGCGACATGGCGGTCATGACGCGCCCCTTCGTCACCAACGGAGGCCGCTGGATCGGCAAGGCGATGGACAACCGGGCCGGGTGCGCCGTCCTCATCGAGACGATGCGCCGCCTCAAGGCGCCCAAGCACGAGGTCGCCTTCGTGTTCACCACCCAGGAAGAGGTCGGCCTCCGCGGTGCCACTACCTCGGCGTTCGGCCTCGACCCGGAGATCGCCGTGGCCGTCGACGTCACCGGCACGGGCGATACGCCCAAGGCCGCTCCGATGGCCGTCTCCCTCGGGGAAGGCGCCGCTATCAAGGTGCGCGACGGCGGCATGCTCGCCCACCTGGGCGTGAAGGACCTGCTCGTTCAGCGCGCCGAAGAGAACGGCATCGCCTATCAGCTCGAAGTCCTCGAGGGCGGTACCACCGACGGCCGTGCCATCCAGACCAGCCGTGCCGGTGTGCCCACGGGCGTCGTCTCTGTTCCGACCCGCTACATCCACTCTCCCTCGGAGATGATCGACGAGCGCGACGCCGAGGCCTGCGCCTCCCTCCTGGTAGTCCTGCTCGAGAACGACATCACCCTCTAGCCTGCCACCCCAGAAGGGGCCGGCGGTACGGTTGTGACCGCCGGCTCCTCCATCGCCGCCCGTTCCCCGAATACTCCGCCGTGTCCGGCGACCCCGGCTCCGACTGTGCTATAATGCCGGCAGGACTCATCCGCTGGTAGGGAGGGCAGCATGATCCCAGTGACCATTGAGAGCGTCAGGGTGAGCCTAGTCTCGCAACAGCGCGTGGTGATCCTGGCCGAGACAGGAGGCGACCGCTACCTGCCCATCTTCATCGGGGCATTCGAGGCGGACGCCATTACCGTACGGCTACAGGGCGCGGCCCTCTGGCGGCCGATGACGCATGATCTGCTGTTGCGCTGCATCTCCCAGCTGGGCGGCGAGGTACTGCGCGTGGTGATCACCGAACTGCGCAACGATACCTTCTTCGCCAATATCCACGTCCGCCAGAACGGCGAGGAGCACGCCATCGATTCCCGTCCCAGCGACGCCCTGGCGCTGGCCATCCGGGCAGGCGTGCCCGTGTACGTCAGCGACGCGGTCATGGATCAAGCCGGCGGCTTCCCCGATCCCGCGCCCTGGCTTGAGACACCCGCCGAGACCTCCGAAAGCCCGGAGGAGGACGTAGGTATCTTCCGCGACTTCATCGATTCAATGGACCTGGGCGACCTAGAAGAATAACTCCGGGAGCAGTGCCAGCGCATGCCCGCCGAACGCTTGCCACCACAAAACGTGGCTGCCGAGCAGTCAGTGCTCGGCAGCATTCTCATTGACCCGGACGCCATCATCCGGATAGCGCCCTTCCTACGCCCAGACGACTTCTACCGGGAGGCGCACGGTAGGGTCTACTCCGCCATGCTCGCCCTCCACGAACGGCGCGAGCCTTCGGACTTCGTCACCCTCAGCGACGAACTGGAGCGGCAGGGCGAGCTGGAGAGCGTGGGCGGAGCGGCCTACCTGACTACGCTCCTCAACAGCGTCCCTACCGCCATCCACGTGGAGCACTACGCTCACATAGTCGAGCGAAACTCCATACTGCGCCGCCTCATCGACGTGGCGTCGCAGATTGCGGGCTTGGCCTACGACTCCGAAGATGCCGATGCCGACCAGGCGGTGGACCGCGCCGAGCAGCTGCTCTTCGCCATCAGCGAGCGCCGCCTCTCGCGCGAGCTAACCCCCATCCAGGAGGTCCTGCGCGCCTACTTCGAGCGCATCGGCTACCTCTACGCCCACCAGGGCGAGATGATCGGGGTGCCGTCCGGCTTCACCAAGCTTGACCGAATCCTGGGCGGGATGCAGCGGTCCGATCTGCTCATCCTGGCAGCGCGCCCGGGCGTGGGCAAGACCAGCCTCATGCTCGGCCTAGCGGCTACCGCCGCCCGACGCTACCGTCAGCGGGTGGCCATCTTCTCGCTGGAAATGTCCAACGAGCAGATCATCCAGCGCTTGGTATCTGCTGATAGCGGCATCGATTCCCAACGCCTCCGCACCGGCTCGATCACGGCGGAGGAGTACGCCCGCCTCGATCACACGCGGAACAACCTCAGCGGCCTGCCCGTTTTCCTGGACGACACCCCGGCCATGACCACCGCCGAGTTCCGCACTAAGTGCCGGCGACTGGCGGCCGAGCATGGCGTCGACCTCATCATGGTCGACTACTTGCAGCTCATGGTGGGAGACCGGCGGGGAGAGAACCGCGTCCAGGAGATCAGCGGCATCTCCCGGGCACTCAAGCAGGTGGCCAGAGAACTCAACGTGCCGGTGCTGGCCGCGTCGCAGCTCTCGCGTGCCGTGGAGAGCCGTAGCGATAGGCGCCCGATACTCTCCGACCTGCGCGAGTCGGGGAGCATCGAGCAGGACGCTGACGTAGTTATGTTCATCTACCGCGAGGACATGAGTAACACGGAGAGCGAAAACCCGAACCTCGCCGAGCTCATTGTCGCCAAGCATCGCAACGGGCCGACGGGCACCGTCCCCCTCTACTTCAAGGCCGAGCAGGCCCAGTTCGTTGAGGTGGAACTGCGGGCCGAAGCCCTCGACTACTAGTCGGGTCCGCCCCAGCCGGTTGCTCGGCGGGCCAGCACCGGGAGAACCCCAGCCCATGACCAGTTTCGCCGGCTTTCCCGACGGCCGCTTGGCCAATGTCCGGGTCCCGGACCTGTTCTTCGCCGAGGTCCTGCCGCACATCGACCACCTGGCTGAGCTGAAGGTCACGCTACACCTGCTCTGGCTTCTGCAGCAGCACCCGGAACGGCCTTTGGGCATCAGCGAGGCTGAGCTACGCCGTGACGGTGTGCTCCTGGCCGGCTTAGCTGCCTGTGGGCCCGACCCGCAGGTAAGTCTCGGGGACGGATTGCGTAGGGGGCTCGAACGTGGCACTCTACTTCAGGTCCACGGCACCTCTGGGGGCAGCGAGCAGAGCTGGTATGTGCTCAACACGGAGAGGGGCCGTCTTGTCCTGGAACGCGTGCGGTCCGGCCAGTTGGCGCTACCGGAGGTGGATCTCACCGCCGAGGAGCAACCGCTGCCGCAGAAGCCAACCGTATTCGCGCTCTACGAGCAGAACATCGGTCCCCTACAACCCATAATCGCCGAGGAACTGGAAGAGGCGCAGCGCTCCTATCCCCCGGAGTGGATCGAGGACGCCTTTCGGATAGCCGCCCGTAACAACGCCCGCCAATGGCGCTACGTCAACTCCGTACTGGAGCGCTGGCGTCGTCAGGGGCGAGACCAAGTAGAGCCTAGCGATCAGCGTGACCCAAGACGCTACCTTTCAGGGGAATACGAAGAATACCGACGAAGCTGACGTATGCCCGCTCTGCCGGGGCCTGGGCTACCTGACGCCCGACGTCCCGGCCGGTCATCCGGACTTCGGCCGCGTTGTGCCGTGCCCCTGTCGCCGCGGCGTCGTCGAAGAGCGCCGGGCACGCCGCCTGCTGGAGATGTCCAACCTCGGGCTCCTGGCACAGAACACCTTCGCCACCTTCAACTCCGACGGCGTCGCCCTCAATGCCCACGACCAGCGCAACCTGCGCGCCGCCTTCGAAGCCGCCCAGGAGTTCGCCGCCGACCCAGAGGGCTGGCTACTCATCACCGGTACCTACGGCTGCGGCAAGACCCACCTGGCTGCCGCCATCGTGGTCGCCCTTGCCCAGCGAGGACATCCTGTGCTCTTCCAGGTGGTGCCCGACCTTCTGGATCACCTTCGCGCCACCTTCTCTCCCCGGAGCCCGGTCGCCTTCGATCAGCTCTTCCAGGATGTGCGCGAGGCGCCCTGCTTGGTCCTCGACGACTTGGGGGCACAGAATGCCACCCCTTGGGCACTGGAGAAGCTCTACCAGGTCCTCAACCATCGCTATAACAACCGGCTCCCAACCGTCATCACGAGCAACGCACCCCTGGAGGAGATGGATCCCAGGGTCCGTTCCCGCCTGACCGACGAGTCGCTGGTGCGACGCCTAGCCATCACGGCGCCCGACTATCGGGGCTCCGGCTCCACCAGCCTGCTGAGCGATCTGGGCACCCTCTCTCACCACGCCAGCCAGACTTTCGACACCTTCGACACCCGCCAGCGGGAGCTGGAAGCCGACGCGCGCGAGAGCCTGCACTTCGCCCTTGCTGCCGCCCGCGAGTTCGCTGCCAGCCCGCGTGGGTTCCTCCTGCTACAGGGCGAGCACTACTCCGGTAAGACGCACCTCGCCGCCGCCATCGCCAACGCCCGCCTGGCCGAGGGCTACCCGGCCCTACTGGTGGAGGTGTCCGACCTGCTCGACTACCTGCGCGCCGCCTTTGAGCCCGCGGCGCCGGTTTCGTTCGAGAAGCGCCTCCAGCAGCTCCGGCGCGCCCCGTTGCTCATTCTTGACAACCTGGGGGGCCAGAGCTCCTCGCCCTGGGCCCACGAGAAGCTCTACCAGTTGCTGAGCTACCGGCTCGGCGCCCACCTGCCCACCGTAATCACCACCAGCCTGACGCTGGAGGAGATCGAGCCCCGCTTGCGGGTGCGCCTCATGGACAAGGAGCACTGCCTCATCGTGCCCATCATCGCCACGGCCTACCGGGGCCGCAGCCGCTCTCGTGCTCCCCGTGGACGCAAGCAGACCTAGCATGAACGGCGTCTCAGCCGCTCCCATCTCCGAGCGGGCCTACCGGTCCCTCCGCGGCCTCTACCCTCAGGAGCAACCGGCGCCCGAGCGGTGGCGCTCCGTGCTGGTTGTCCGCCCTTGCTGCATCGGCGACGTGCTGCAGTCCACCGCTCTCGTGGGGGCCTTGCGCCGCGCCCTGCCAGATGCCCGTCTCGGCTATGCCGTCGGTCCCTGGTCGCGGCCGGTCCTGGAGGGCAACCCGAATCTCGACGTGCTAGTGGATACCGGCGCGGTGGTCGGTGGCCGCAAGCCCACCCCACGCGCGTTCCTGGGTCTGGTCAGGCGCCTGCGAAAGGGTCAGTGGGACGCCTGCTTCGTCCTCGAGCGCTCGCCCCTGTTCGGTTTGGCCGCCTGGATGGCCGGCATCCCGGACCGCATCGGCCTCGATAGCGCCGGCCGCGGCTTCGCCCTCACTTGGCGGGTGCCCCTGCGCCCACGCCGTCAGGAGGCGGAGGCGGCTCTGGATCTGGCGCGCGCCGTCGGCCTCGATACCAGTGACGCCC
>JAAYAV010000243.1 GCA_012719195.1 Anaerolineae bacterium
CAGGGCAAGCTGCTGTAGGTGACCTAACCCCCCATCCCCCCTTCCCTAAGAAGGAAGGGGGGCTCAGATGGGAGGGCGGCCAGGCGGGTGCTGGGCCCGACGCCCTTCCCTACGCGGTAAGGGGGAACCAGAAGGAGCTCCTCACTATGCGATAGGGGCTCTCCGGCTCCCCGCTCCTTCTCACGGCAGCTCCTTCTGGCTCACTGCTCCTTCTGGCTCCCCCTTCCTTCCCAGGGAAGGGGGCCGGGGGGTTAGGTTCTCTTTCCCGGCAGGCATGCTGTTTCCGTTTTCGGAAGCAAAAGGGTATAGTATTCCTGTCCGGTTGAGCCGTTGTCGTGCGGCGAAGGAAGGGCGAGGCAGACGCCTGCCGCTTCGTCGCTGCGACACCGTCGCCAAACCAGAGATGCGGAGGTGAACCGAGAATCGAGGCACGTGCGGGGACCTAGTCGTCGGTCGATTGTCAGCCAGTCACTGAAGGAGATACCTATGGTGCGCAAGACTGACAGCAAGTCACTGGGACGCCGTGATCTGTTCAAGGGAGCGGCCGTAGCCGGCGCCGGGATGGCGGCGGCCGGCATCTTCGGGGGCGCCACGCCCGCCTGGGCGCAGACGCCGGTCCCCGAGGAGTGGGACGAAGAGACTGACGTCGTGATCGTGGGCGCCGGCGGAACCGGTCTGGCGGCGGCCATCGAGATTCTGGAGGCGGGCGGCACCGCCATCATCCTGGAGAAGTCCGGTGTAACCGGGGGGACGACGGCCCTGTCCGGCGGCATCATTCAGGCTTCCGAGACCCCGCTGCAGGCGGAGCTGGGCTTCGAGTACGACACCCACGAGGACCACTACCAGTACTACATCCAGGCAGCGGAAGGGATCGTGGATCCCGAGCTGGTTCGGGTACTGGTTGACAACTCGGCGGATAACATCGCTTGGCTGGAGGCTCACGGTATCGAGTACACCTCTCTCTCCGGTGTCAACCCCATCCCGTCAGTGGACCCGGCGCTGATGCAGGCGCTGCGCATTCACGCTCCGCGCACTACCGAGGAGGTACCGCGCGGGGGCGCCGTCCACGGACTGGCTCTGGCTGCATCGGCCGAAGCGCTCGGTGCCGACATAAGATTCGAGACACCGGCCACGGCTCTTGTCCGCGACCCGGAGAAGGGCGTCGTCGGCGTCAAGGCCGCGAGCAGAGCGGGTGAGATTCACCTGAGGGCTCGAAAGGCTGTCATCCTGGCCACCTCCAGCTTCGACCGCAACGAGGAAATGGCGCGCTCCTTCTCTCCCCAGCAGCTGTGGGCGATCCAGAAGGGCGGCCAGGCCACCGCTATCACCTCCACCGGCGACGGCATCAAGATGGCCATGGCCGTCGGCGCCGACTTGGCCGGTATGGGCGGCACCATCGGCTATGCTCAGCCCGGCATCGGTGCGGCCGTAGCGGGAATCTGGGTGAACAAGCACGGACAGCGCTTCGTGAACGAGGACGGGCACTACGCCTACAAGTCCAGGGCCGCCTACCAGCAGGAAGGGAGCATGGCCTGGGCCATCTTTGACGACAAGGTCAGGGAGCAGGCGGCTACCGTCTTGGGCTCAACCACCGACCTGGAAGATGAGATCGCTGCCGGCACCGTCACTCGGGGCAACACCCTGCGAGCGCTGGCCAACCAACTGGGGATCAACGCCGCTCAACTCCAGGCCACCGTCGAGCTGTGGAACACCGACGCCGACAATGGCGAGGACAACCTCTTCGGCAAGACCGTCGGGCTGCAGGCCATTGACGAAGGCCCCTTCTACGCCACGCCGGTGTACGAGTACAACCTCGGGTCATGCGGCGGCGTGAAGATCAACACCAGCGCCCAGGTCATTGACGTGTTCGGCGAGGTGATCCCCCGGCTGTACGCGGGCGGAATGGTGGCCGGCGGCTTCATCGGCCCCTACTATCCCGGCAGCGGCACCGCGGTGGCCTCGACCGTATGCTTCGGTCGCATCGCCGCCCAGAACGCCCTCGCCGAGGAGGCCTGGGAGTAGAGCGCAGG
>JAAYAV010000244.1 GCA_012719195.1 Anaerolineae bacterium
AAGTGCGCCCTGAGCTACCACGGCGCCGACGCCACCATGTCCCCCTTCATCCACAAGTCGATGCCGGGCTGGAACTTCGACGTCTCCAGGCAGGCGCTGGGCGAGGAGGCCGGCTACAAGCTGGCCTGGACCATGTCCACAGGGAAGTGGCGGGCGACCAGGCAATTCCCCTCCGGCTACCTGATCGAGGGCCACGCTAAGTTGCAGGAGTGGGGCGTCGCGGGCAGTTACGGCATCGAGGGTTCGCGCGGGTGCATGCGCAGCTGTTTCAACCACCTGGAGAAGACCGGGCGCATCGAGCAGAGCTTCGCTGGTGGCCAGTTCATCAAGCGTCCGCGTTGGGCCCTGCCGGTCCAGGTTGATCCGAACCAGAGTGATACCCGCTAGGCCCTCGGGCTAGCTGCGGTCGACGTCGGCCTCCGTCTCGCTCTGGGGCGGAAGGGTGCGCTGGCGATTCTTGCGGCGGCGGCGCGGTCCGACGGAGGCGCGCTCCAGGCGGCGGATGACCGTGAGCAGGGCGTAGGCGAGCACAGTAGTGAAGATCGCCAGAAGGTACATCCCGGTGCCCGCCGCCATGCCGATGCCGGCGCACGACCAGAGGGCGGCCGCCGTGGTCACGCCGCGGATCTTGGCCTCCTGTGATCCGGTATCGGATCGCAGATCGCGAAAGACGGTGCCGGCGCCGATGAAGCCGATGCCGGTAAGGATGTTGGCGGCTACGCGCGCCTCATCGCCGCCGGGGAAGGCTGCCTTGCTCAGCACGGTGAACAGCGCCGAGCCCATGGCCACCATCATGAACGTACGCAAGCCGGCGGGCCGGTCGCGCCGCTCACGCTCCCAGCCGAGGATGCCTCCCAGGAGCGTGGCCACCAGGACGCGGATCAGGTAAGGTCCCTGCTCCAGGAGTTGGCGCCACAACTCGTAGCCCAGCTGTTCGAGCTCCCAGCCCATAACCCCTCCCTGGTAGAAGACAACAGGGGCCCGCAAGGCGCGGGCCCCTGTACACTATCTCGATTGGAGCGTTCCGGCCGAGGCCGATCAGACGTCCTTGAATGTCTTGAGTGTCTCGCGGACGGAGGCCTGCGCGGCTGCCAAGCGGGCGACGGGCACCCGGAAGGGAGAGCAGGACACGTAGTCCATCCCGACCTCATGGCAGAACTCGACCGACGAAGGATCACCGCCGTGCTCACCGCAGATGCCGACCTCAAGGCCGGGACGGCCCTTGCGGCCCAGTTCCGTTCCCATGCGCACGAGCTGGCCCACGCCTTCCCGATCCAACACCTGGAAGGGGTTGTCGGGGAGGATCTTGTCCTCCACGTACTGCAGGAGGAACTTGCCCTCGGCGTCGTCGCGGCTGATGCCGAAGGTGGTCTGGGTCAGGTCGTTGGTGCCGAAGGAGAAGAAGTCGGCGTACTCAGCCACCTTGTCGGCGGTCAGAGCGGCGCGCGGGATCTCGATCATGGTGCCGAACATGTAATCTACCTTGGCGCCCTGCTCCTCGGTCACCTGCTTGGCGACCTTCTCCAGCCGCGAGCGAGTCTCGGAGAGCTCGTTCACATGGCTGATGAGCGGGATCATGATCTCGACGTGGGCTTCGACGCCTTCCTTGGTGACGTTGGCCGCCGCCTCGAGGATGGCGCGCGTCTGCATCTCGACGATGCCGGGGATGATGAGGCCCAAGCGGCAGCCGCGCAGCCCGAGCATCGGGTTGGCTTCGCGCATGGCGCCAACCGCGCTCAGCAGGGCGCGCTTCTCGGCCAGTTCCTTCTCATCGCCGCCGGTGCACTCCAGCCGAGTGATCTCGACCAGGAGGTCCTCATGCGAAGGGAGGAACTCGTGCAGAGGCGGGTCAATCAGGCGGATGATGACGGGCAGGCCGTCCATGGCCCGGAAGATGCCCTCGAAGTCGCCGCGCTGGAAGGGCAGGAGCTGATCCAGCCACTTCTGGCGCTCCTCCTGCGTCTCGGAGAGGATCATCTTCTGCACTATGGGCAGGCGCTCTTCCTCGAAGAACATATGCTCGGTACGGCAGAGGCCGATGCCCTCGGCGCCGAACTCGCGGGCGCGGGTCGCGTCGCGCGGGTAGTCGGCATTAGCGCGCACGCCCAGGCGGCGCAGCTCGTCGGCCCAGCTTAGGAGCTCGACCAACTGGTGCTGCTCGGCGTACTCGGTCTCGATGAGGGCGATCTCGCCCTTGAAGACCTCGCCGGTGGTGCCGTCGAGGGAGATGATGTCGCCCTCGGCGATGGTCTGGCCGTTGGCGCGGAAGGTGCGGGTGTTGTAGTCAATGCGGATGGCTTCGCAGCCGGCCACGCAAGGGAGGCCGAGGCCGCGGGCGACCACAGCGGCGTGGCTGGTC
This sequence comes from Anaerolineae bacterium, assembly GCA_012719195.1. Taxonomy (GTDB): domain Bacteria; phylum Chloroflexota; class Anaerolineae; order DRVO01; family DRVO01; genus Ch71. Next base: position 2,360 of record JAAYAV010000244.1, read on the forward strand.
GCGCCACCGTGCTGGGT
>JAAYAV010000245.1 GCA_012719195.1 Anaerolineae bacterium
ATCCGCGAGGGCGCCGTGCTCCCCTGGGGACCGCTCAAGGGCCAGACAGGCTGGCGCCACCGCGTCGTCACCCAGCTCGCCGAGGCCTTCGAGGCCCAACTCGATCATCCGTGGCGGGACCTGCCCGCGGGCTTCCGCACCGCCTTCCTCCACGGAAGTAAGGGCGTGCGCATCCGCCACGAGTGGAAGGCTGAGCACGGCTCCGGCAGCGGAGAGTGGGAGTATGAGGGCCTTATTCCGAGCTACGAGCGCCGCTACGGCCAGACCAAGTCCGAGCATATGCGGCGCTACTACGCCTCCTTCATGGGCCGCCAGCCCTGCCCCACCTGCGGCGGCAAGCGCCTCCGCCCGGAGAGCGCCGCCGTCACCGTGCGCGACCGCACCATCACCGAGGTCAGCGGCCTGACGGTCACCGCCGCGCTGGACTGGGTGGACAGCCTCAACCTGCAGGGCGAGGAGGCTGAGATCGGCGGCGAGGTGCTCAAGGAAGTGGCCCTACGCCTACAGTTCCTCCTCAACGTGGGGCTGCACTACTTGTCGCTGGACCGACTGGCGCCGTCCCTCTCCGGCGGCGAAGGGCAGCGCATACGCTTGGCCAGCCAGATCGGCTCCGGCCTAGTGGGCGTCCTCTACATCCTGGACGAGCCCAGCATCGGCCTCCACCAGCGCGACAACCGCAAGCTGCTGGACACCTTGGAGCAGCTGCGCAACCTGGGCAACAGCGTCATCGTGGTCGAGCACGACCTGGAGACCATCCTCGCCGCCGACCACGTCGTGGACTTGGGGCCGGGGGCCGGGCTCCGAGGCGGCTACGTCGTCGCGGCGGGGACACCGGACGACATCGCCGCCAGCTCAGTCTCGCTCACCGGCCGCTACCTCCGGGGCGAGCTGAAGGTCACCGCGCCCAACGGACGCCGCCCAGTGAACACCGACGCCATCCGCCTACGCGGCGCTCGGCACCACAACCTGAAGCGGATAGACGTGGACTTCCCGCTGGGCAACTTCATCTGCATTACCGGCGTGTCCGGCTCAGGGAAGTCTTCCCTGGTGAGCGAGACCCTCTTCCCAGCCCTGGACAACCGGCTTCAGCACGCCCGCAAGCGTGAGGGGCGCTATGACAAGCTGGAGGGAGTGGATCAGGTCGACAAGGTGATCAGCATCACCCAGGACCCCATCGGGCGCACGCCCCGCTCCAACCCGGCCACCTACGTCGGCGCCTTCGACTACATCCGCAGCCTCTTCGCCGACCTGCCCGAGTCCAAGGCGCGCGGCTACAAGCCCGGCCGCTTCTCCTTCAACGTGCGCGGCGGCCGCTGCGAGGAGTGTGCTGGGTACGGCACCAAGCGCGTCTCCATGCACTTCCTCGCCGACGTGTGGGTGACCTGCAGCGCCTGTAAGGGCGCCCGTTTCAACCGCGAGACCCTGCAGGTGCGCTACAAGGGCAAGAGCATCTCCGACGTGCTCGATCTGGAGGTGCAGGAGGCGCTGGGGTTCTTCGCCAACCACCGTCGGCTGGTGCGGGTGCTGGAGACGTTGCGCGACGTGGGGATGGAGTACGTCCGCTTGGGTCAGCCTGCCACTACCCTGTCCGGCGGTGAGGCCCAGCGCATCAAGCTGGCCAAGGAGTTGGGGCGGGTCTCCACCGGTCGCACCGTTTACATCCTCGATGAGCCGACCACTGGGCTTCACTTCGCCGACATCCAGAAGCTGCTTGACGTGCTGCACCGGCTCGTAGATGCCGGAAACACCGTCATCGTGATCGAGCACAACTTGGACATCATCAAGACGGCGGACTACATCATCGACCTGGGACCGGAGGGTGGAGACGACGGCGGCTACGTGGTGGCAACCGGCACGCCGGAAGAGGTGGCCGCTGTGGAAGAATCCTTCACGGGACGCTACCTGGGCGGCGCTCTAGAGCGAAACGCGGAGCCAACCCCGCTGTCAGCGCCCCTGGGCGAGCCGGAGGGCGTTGCGCTCGGGTAGCCCGGCATCGAGAATCCGGCGCTGAGTCTCGGCGATAGGGTATTCCACCCGTCGTACCTCCCCAGCGCCGGAGTCCGGATCGAGCAGCATGTAGGATGCCCGGGGGTCGCCATCACGCGGCTGGCCGACGCTCCCCGGGTTGAGGATTGAGCGCGCCGCATCCAGACGGAACGAAGCGCGGTCGCCGGAGAGTCGTCGCTCGCGGGCGCGTCGGAGAATGCCCGTGACCTCGCGGAAGGACGTTGGCACGTGGGTGTGGCCCACCAGGCAGTACCGCGTCGGCTGATTCAGCAGGTTCTCCAGGGCGGTGCGCGCATTGTCGACGTACTCCCAGATGGCGGAACGCAGGCTCCCGTGCACCAGCGTGTACTCCCCCACCGTCGCCTGCAGCGGCAGCCCCTCCAGGAACTCCCGGTTCTCCGAGCTGAGCCGCTCCGCCGTCCACTGCGCCGCCTGCCGCGCCAGCGGGTTGAACTCGGAAGTCGCGACCATCCCCACAGCGGCGAAGTCATGGTTCCCGGCCACGGTCCGGTGGGGCAAGCGGCGCAACCTGGTCACGCACTCATTCGGCTCCGGCCCATAGCCGACTACGTCGCCCAGACACCAGACCTCATCGAAGGAATCGGCCTCTTCCAGCACAGCCTCGAGGGCCGGCAGGTTACCGTGAATGTCCGCTATCACCAGGCAACGCAATGTCTCGTGAGCCTCCGTTAGTGCCGTATGCCATCCTACCAACGTCGCCGGGGGCTGCCAATCGCGTGCGGCTAGCCGAGAGCCGACACGGCTGAGATCCTCTCTGCCGGCTTAGGCTTCACCAGCGCTCGTCCCTTGGTACTGCGGCCCATCACCGGCACGGCCTTGGCCTCCAGCACCTCCGCCAAGCCCATCGACCCAGCCACCAGTACACTGTCCTTGTCGCCTACCGCCGTCGCGCCGGCCACCTCGCCCGTCCCCTCATCCACCGCCTGCACCACCACGCCGGCCCCACCGCGGTTCTGGCTGCGCCAGCCGCGCAGAGTCACTCGTTTGACGTTCCCACGAGCGGTGGCCACCAGCAGGTGCTGACCCTCCAGCCGTCCGGCCGCGACCACTCGATCGTTCGCTCCCAGCCGCATGCCCGCTACCCCGCCGGCCGGCAGCCCGCTTACCCGCACCTGGCCCGCCTCGAAGGCGATGGCCTGACCAGCCGAGGAGACCATCACGACCACGTCATCGTCACTGGCGAGGCAGCACGCCACCAGGCGGTCCCCCTCGTCCAGGCGAATGGCCGCCGTCCAGGCGGGACCCACGGACGAGATGTCGACACGCTTCACCTTGCCCTGGGCGCTCGCCAGCAGCAGAGGTCTGGCATCGTCCCCCGGACGCAGGCGGATCATGTCCACCACACCGTCATCCTTTCCGCTACGCGTGGCCCCCTGGTGATCGGTGAGGTCGCCGGGCTGTCCTTCCGGCAGACGGTGCACCGACGACACCAGCAAACCGCCGGAAGCCGTCACAAGGGCCACCCGCTCCCTCAAGTTGGCTCGCTGCGCCCGCACAATGCCGCGCGAGATGCGGACCCTGCGCCCCAACGGCTGGTGCGCCACGCGGCTGTGCCCGTCTACCACCACCAGCACTTCCCGATCGGGCAGGAGATCGGCCACGGTGAGGACCTGCGCATCGGGCGCACCGCCCAGGATCTGGGTCCGCCGGGCATCGCCGTACTCCGCCTTCAGGGCGAGGACCTCCCTCTTGATCAGGGCGCGCATCTTAGTCGGATCGGCCAGGAGTTCCTCCAGGTCGGCGATGGTGGCCAAGCAGGCCTCGTGCTCGTCCTCGAGCTTCTTCCGCTCCATCGAAGCCAGGCGCCGCAACTGCATTTCGAGGATGGCTTGCGCTTGGGCCTCGGTAAGGCGGAAGCGACGAATCAGGTTGTTGCGCGCCGTCTCCACGTTGCGCGAGCGCTTGATGGTATCGATCACTTCATCGATGTTGTCGAGAGCGATCAACAGACCAGCCAGGACGTGCTCGCGCTCCCGTGCTCGAGCCAGGTCGTACTCGCTCCGACGGCGAAC
>JAAYAV010000025.1 GCA_012719195.1 Anaerolineae bacterium
GCCGACCGCGAAGCTCTCTGGCAGCGCCTGGACGCGGTGGACATGATCGCGAGCGACCACGCGCCGCACACGCTGGCGGAGAAGGCGGGCCCTAAGCCACCGTCCGGTGTGCCCGGTCTGGAGACGACGCTACCCCTGCTTCTGGAAGCGGTGGCCGCCGGCCGCATGAGCCTGACACGCGTCTCGGCGCTCATCGGTACCGGTCCGGCCGGTGTCTTCCGGCTGCCCCACAAGGGACGACTGGCTCCTGGCTATCACGCCGACGTCACCCTGGTAGACCTGAATCGTCCCACGACCTTGGGCTCCCACCTGTACACCAAATGCGGCTGGACTCCGTTCGAAGGGATGAGGGCGCGGGGCAGCATCGCTCGCGTCATCCTCCGCGGCCAAGACGCCCTGGTTGAGGGCGAGATGCTGGCAGAACCGGGACAGGGACGTCTGGTAGCCCCGCGAACCCGATGAGCGAGAGCGTCGTACTGGTCGTCGCCACCCTGGCCAGCCTATTCGTGGCGTCCTTCACCCAGGGCGTGACCGGGTTCGGGTTTGGCATGGTGGCTATGGCGTTGCTGCCCCTGTTCTCCGATGTCCGGCAGGCATCCATCATCATCGGCATCTTCAGCCTGGTGACCACCGGCTCCGTGCTTCTCAGCGTGCGGCGCCACTTCGCTTGGCGGGACTACCTCTGGCCCACTCTTGGCATGTTCGGCGGCATCCCGTTGGGCGTCTACGCGCTCGTTCTGCTGGACGGGGACGTCATCAGGCGGCTCGTAGGCGTGGCCATCCTCATTGCCTGCATTCAGATGCTTCTGCCTTCGGGGCGCCGGGCGCGCGTCGTCTCCTGGCCCTGGGCGCTAGCCGCCGGCTTCACCAGCGGCATCCTGGGAGGAGCCTTTGGCATCGGCGGGCCCCCGGTGATAGCCTACGCCAGCCTGCAGAACTGGGAGAGCCCGCGCTACAAGGCGATGCTTTGCTCATTCTTCGCTACCTCGAACCTGTACCGGATCATTATCATGTTGGGGGCCGGCCTCATCACCCGCGAGATCGCGGTTCGCTTTCTCTGGGGGCTGCCGGCGGTGCTCATCGGGGTCATGGCAGGCATCGCTATGTTCGGCAGGCTGTCGCGAGACTCGTTCCGGCGCATCGTTGTCGTGACGCTGATAGTCCTGGCCCTAACCCTGCTCGTGCTCTAGGGCGTCGCCGGTCCGTCGCCTTGCCTGCCGAGGCGCCAGGAGTCAGAGTCATGGTTGCAGTTACCGAGCGACACAAGGATCTGGTGGCCGAGTTGCTGTCCCTGGTGAACGATCGCGAGCGCGAGACTTGTCGGTCGATCGTCGCCGTCCTGCTGGAGCTCGGCTATCTACCGCGCCGAGACAAGGTCCGTGGCCACGTGCTATCGTTCCGCAGCCCCACGACCGGCCAGACCATCGCGAAGATCGGAACCCTGCCAGGCACGGACCGAGCGACGTCCTACGCCATCAAGTTCTACGCCTGCAAGGCTCCTCCGCCCAAGTTCGTGAGCGCGGTGACGGTCGCTGTCGAGGAATCGAGCCGGCAGCACCCCTGCGTGGGATGTGGCGTCTGCGGGGCGGCCGCCGATGTGCGCGGGTACCGGTGCCCGCTGCCGACTGGTGAGGAGTTCGTCCGCTGCGGCGCCTACGTCGTCAAGATCCCCGATCTTCGGCGAGAAGACGTTGCCGACTTTGGAGGGTTGCTGCGTGAACAACACGAGTACTTCCTTTCCCGGATCCGCTGAGCGTGCGATGAGGACAGGGACACAGACCGCAGGCGACCTGTTCCGGCTCGAAGGCAGGACGGCCTTGGTCACTGGGGCCGGTCAGGGCCTCGGCGAGGCCATGGCATTGGCCCTGGCGGGCGCAGGGGCGAACGTAGCCGTCGCCGACCTACGCACCGACACTGCCGGTGCCGTGGCAGCGCGGATCGCTGACCTCGGCCGCGAGGCGCTCGTGGTGGCGGTGGACGTGAGCCAGGCGGAGCAGGTGGACCGTGCCGCCGCGGACGTGTTGGATCGGTTCGGCGCCGTCGATATTCTCGTCAACAACGCCGGCATCAGCCGCCGCGCGCCGTCAGAGGAGATGGCCCTGGCCGACTGGCAGGCCGTCATCGACGTGAACCTCACGGGCGTCTTCCTCTGCTGCCAGGCCTTCGGCAGAGGGATGCTGGCGCGCGGCCACGGCCGCATCATAAACGTGGCCTCCATGTCCGCCCTGATCGTCAATCGCGATGTTCCCCAGGCGCCCTACTACGCCTCCAAGGCGGGCGTCGCCATGCTCACCAAGGCCCTCGCCGCCGAATGGGCGCCCCGTGGCGTCACCGTGAACGCCATCGCCCCCGGCTACATGCGCACCCCGCTGAACACCGGCTTCCTCGCTGACCCGGAGCGTGCCGCCCAGTGGACCGACGCCACTCCCGTGGGGCGCATCGGGGAGCCCAGCGACCTGGCGGGCGCCGTGGTCTACCTGGCCTCGGACGCCGCCTCGTTCGTCACCGGCCAGACGCTCGTCGTCGATGGTGGGTTCACCTTATGGTAGGTTGCCGCGTCCTACCCGCTATGCTAGCATGACCGCTACTTCGCTCGTACCACGCGCGGTGACTTCGGCCCGCTGAAGGGGGGTCTAGCCAGTGCCACTCGGTGAGTACGTACGCATTGCCCGACAGCGCGGCTGGATCGTAATCGTCACAGCCGTGCTCGGTGCGTTGGCGGCGCTGATCTTCAGCTTCGCCCAACGCCCGGTCTACCAGTCCACCGTAGCGCTCAACGTCATCGGCGCTCGGCCGGATCTGGGCTTGTCGCAGACCCTCAAAGCGCAGTTGCGCAACTACGCCAGCCAGATCCGCTCGTACGACAACGCCGTCGACGCCCTCCGTTCCATGCCCGAACCGCTGGACCTGACGCCAGAAGCCCTGCTGGGCAAGGTCAACGTCCAGGCGGTGGAGTCCGACCTCCAGTTGATCATCGAGGTGGAGGACGCCGACGCGAGCATCGCCAACATGATCGCTCAGCAGATGGCAGACAGCTTCATATGGACCATAAAGGCATTCAATGACCAGCTCGACCAGAGCGACCGGCTGAGTGTCTTCACCTCTGGTCCGGCCACGCCCGGTTCGAAGGTGCGCCCGCAGAAGAAGATCAACACCCTCGCGGGCGGCATCCTGGGCGTGGTGGCCGGTTTGGGAATTGTGGCCCTCCTCGAGTGGCTGGACTCGCACTACGTCCGACGCCCCGAGGACATCACCAAGCACACCCGGCTGGCTCTGCTCGGAGCGGTGCGCACCGAAGGAGAGCCCTCGCTCAGTCTGGCCGAGAGGGCTTTGGGGCCCTCAGCCGGGGTCTGGGCCCTCCCGCTCCTCGGAGGGATCGCCCTCGGAGTCCTGATCACCAGCCTCGTCTACCTAGTGTTCTAGGAAGGGAAAGTGCGCGCCATGGAGAGACCAACGTCACCCGAACTGGTGGTGCTCAATGACCCCGCCTCTCCTCGGGCGGAGGCCTTCCGCGTCCTACGATCCCGGCTCAAGCGCACCGACTCCGGCCGAGCGCCCCGATCGCTCCTGGTGACCTCGCCCACAGGCCAGGAGAATCGTCATGCGGTAGCGCTCAATCTCGCCCTAGCCATGGCCGAGGCGGATGAAGCAACCGTCGTCATCGACGCTGACCTGCAGCGACCCGGGTTCCAGCGCTGGTTCGACCTCGACAACACTGCCGGCCTGCTCCAGTGCCTACAGTCCGGCACCTCAGCCGAGAGCGCCCTCAGGCCGGGGCCGCTGCCCAAGCTGGCCCTGCTACCCGCAGGCGGCGAGGTCGATGTTTCGGCCTCTCTGCTGGCCCGTCCGGCGCTGGCCACCGTCCTCGCCGACGTGACCGCCGGGGAGCGCACGGCCGTGCTCGTGGGCCCGCCGGTGATGCCGTCTGCTGATGCCGGACTCATCTCCGCCCGGGTGGATGGGGTGGTGCTGGTTGTGAGCGCCTACCGCACCACCAGAACGGCAGTCGGCGAGGCCATCGCCCGCCTCGAGGGTGCCGGCGCGCAC
>JAAYAV010000246.1 GCA_012719195.1 Anaerolineae bacterium
AGGCTACTCCACGATCTTCCCGATGGGGATCTCGAGGATGTCCTCGGCGCCTAGGCGCTTCAGTTGGGGGATCAGGCGGTTGATCTGGTTCTTCTGCACCACCGTCTCCACGGCGTAGTAGCCGTTGCCGAACAGGCTCGACACGGTGGGGGCCTTCATCGAAGGGAGCACGTTGATGACCGCTTCCAGGTCCTTCTGGCTGACGTTGAGCTTCACCAGCACCCGGCCTCGGGCCGCCAGCGCTCCCTCGATCAGCGTCCGGATGTCCTCGACGGCGCAGCGCTTGTCTTCGTCCTGATAGGACTCGGGGTTCATGATAAGGCGCGAGCTGCTGCGCATGATGGTGTCGATGATCTTGAGGCGATTCTGGCGCAGGGTGGAGCCGGTCTCAGTGAGCTCAACAACGGCGTCGGCGATGTCGGGGATCTTGGCCTCGGTTGCCCCGTAGGAAAGGTAGATCTCTACCGGGATGCCCAGTTCCTGGAAGAACTTGCGCGTGACCACCGGGTACTCGGTGGAGATGCGGCTGCCGGGCGGGATGTCACGGGCGCTGTTGACGTGCGAGGACTCGGCCACGGCCAAGACCAGGCTCACCGTGCGGCCAAGGTCCAGCACCTCGACAACGTCGCTCTCCGTCTCGCGCACCCAGTCCAGGCCGGAGACGCCGATGTCGAAGTAGCCTCGGGCGACGTAGGTGGGGATCTCCTGGGGGCGAAGCACTCGCACTTCGCCGATGCGAGGATCGTCGATGGTGCCGCGGTACTCGCGGTCGCTATCGCGAAGCACGGTGAGATCGGCCTGCTGGAACAGAGCCATGATGCTCTGCTCGAGACTACCCTTGGGCAACACAACACTCAGCACGGTTCTCGCCTCCTGACCCTATTGGAACGCCATTTAACCACGCTTGCGCGGCCGACGGCAAGCGCTAGAATCGCAGTCGATACCAGTGGGTGGCGGAGGCCGGTATGGCGTCGGTGGGAGTGCTCTGTCTCGACGTAGGCAACACCAACATCGTCTTCGGCGTGATCGGGGCGGACGGCGAGGTGCTCCACCAGTGGCGCATCGCGACCGACGCCGCTCGCATGCCGGACGAGTACGCCGTCATCATGCTCTCGCTTCTGCATCATACAGGGATCGAGCCCGGACAACTGGACGGCATGGCGATAAGCAGCGTGGTGCCCTCCCTGACCAGCGACTTCATCAAGCTGGGGCGCCGCTACCTGGACGCCGAGCCGCTCGTTATCCGTGCTGACACCCCGTCGGGACTCAACGTGCTCTACGATGACCCGCGCCAGGTCGGCGCCGACCGGATAGTGAACTGCGTGTCGGTGAAGGAGCGCTTCGGCGGCCCCGCCTGTGTGATCGACTTCGGCACGGCCACTACCTTTGACGCCCTGGACGCGGCGGGAGACTACTTGGGCGGCGCCATCGCTCCGGGAGTGCTGATCGCGGCCGAGGCGCTGTACTCGCGTGCCGCGCGCCTGGTCAAGGTGGAACTGAGCCGGCCACCAGCGGCGGTCGGTAGGAACACAGAACAAAGCATTCAGGCCGGCATGCTCTACGGCTATGTCGGACTGGTGGAGGGACTGGTGGCGCGCTTCCGCAATGAGTTGGGCGAGGGGATGCGCGTTGTCGCCACCGGGGGGCTGGCGGACATGATTGCCGCTGAGACGCCCGTCATCGAGTTGGTGGATCCGACGCTCACGCTTGACGGCCTGTACCGCATCTACCGTCGAAACCGAGGAGGGTAGCCGGTGTTCTCCGGCAAGAACGTAGTCCTCTGCGTCACCGGCGGCATCGCCGCCTACAAGGCGGCCGAGTTGGCGCGTCGCTTCTTCAAAGCCGGCGCGCGGGTGGACGTCATCATGACCGAGGCCGCCACCCAGTTCATCACACCGCTCACTTTCCAGTCGCTGCTGCACACGCCCGTCGCCATCGACATGTTCGAGCTCCGCACCGACATGGAGATCGGCCACGTGGCACTGGCGAAGCGAGCCGATGTTATCGTCGTGGCCCCGGCGACGGCGAACACCATCGCCAAGATGTCTTGCGGTGTGGCCGACAACATGGTGACTACCACCGTGCTGGCAGCCAAGTGCCCGGTGGTGGTGGCCCCGGCCATGAACGACAACATGTGGACCCATCCGGCGACGCAGGAGAACGTGGATCGGCTTCGACGTCGCGGTGCCCTGGTGGTGGGGCCGGCGGTTGGGCTGTTGGCAGAGGGCGGCGTGGGCGAGGGGAGGCTGGCCGAAGTAGACGACATCGTCGGGGCGACGCGGCTGGCGCTGGGCGGCCACGGGTCTCTGCAGGGCCGGCGATTGCTTGTGACGGCCGGAAGCACGCGGGAACCGCTCGACCCGGTACGCTTCATCTCCAACCGCTCGTCGGGCAAGATGGGCTACGCCATCGCTCAGGCGGCGCTGGATCGCGGCGCGGAGGTCACCCTGATCACCGGTCCGGTGAGCATCGCGCCGCCCTACGGGGCGAAGGTGATCTCGGTCCTCTCGGTGGCCGATCTGCGTGTGGCCCTGCATGAGGAGTCGCAGCGCAGCGACGCGCTGATTATGGCCGCCGCCCCGGTGGACTTCCGTGCCGAACAGCCGGCCACCTCGAAGATCAAGAAGGAGGAAACAGGGGACCGCTGGACCCCGGTGCTGGTGCGCAATCCGGACCTGGTGGCCGAGATCGGAGCCCGGCGGCCGGAGCGCCTGAAGGTGCTGGTTGGGTTCGCTGCCGAGACTGACGACCTGCTCGCCAACGCCGAGGCCAAACTGCGGGCCAAGGCCCTGGACCTCATTGTGGCCAACGACGTCTCGGCGACGGATGCCGGGTTCGAGGTGGATACCAATCGGGTGACGATGCTTGGAGCCGATGGGTCGCGCGAGTCCTTGCCGCTGATGTCCAAGGATGAGGTGGCAGCACGGATAGTGGATCGCGTTGCCGCGGAACTGGGGCTTGGGTCATAGATGGTGCAGCCAACGGGTAGCCTGACGGATGTGGCGGGAATCCTGGTCGGTCACTGGACGGACAGCGAGGCGCTCACCGGCTGTACGGTGGTGATGTGTGAGAGGCCTTTCGTGGCGTCGTGTGACGTGCGGGGCGGCGCTCCGGGCACGCGGGAGACTGACCTGCTGCTACCTGGCCGGCTGGTGGAGCGCGCTGATGCCATCGTCCTGGCCGGGGGAAGCGCCTTCGGATTGGCCGCAGCCGACGGGGTAATGCAGTACCTGCGCGAGCAAGGTCGGGGGCACCCGACAGCGTCTCTGCCGGTGCCCATCGTACCCGCTGCCATCATCTACGACCTGGACCTCGGGCGTCCGGCGTGGCCCACAGCGGCATCGGGCCACGAGGCCGCCGCCGCGGCGCGGCGCGAGTTCGGCTGCGGCTGTGTCGGAGCGGGCACGGGCGCTACGGTCGGCAAGATGCTCGGTCCGGGCGGCGCGCTGAAGTCCGGCTTGGGGACGGCCTCGCTTACGGGGCCGGGCGGGTTGGTGGTGGGAGCGCTCGCCGTGGTCAACTCGCTGGGCAATGTGGTAGACCCCGACTCCGGAGCGACGATAGCGGGGGCCCGCCCCCCGGCTGGCGGCGGAAGCCCATCGGTCGGCAACACTCTGCTGGCAGTGGTGGCCACCAACGCCCAACTGGACCGAGCCCAGACCTGGCGCCTGGCGCAGACCGCCCACGACGGCATGGCCCTGGCCGTCCGGCCCGTGCACACCCTGTACGATGGCGATACCGTCTTTACCCTGGCCACCGGCGAGGTGATGGCTGACCCCGTGTTGACGGCGGCTCTGGCGGTGAAAGCCTTGGCGGCGGCCATCGTCCATGCCGTGCAGTCTGCCACCGGGGCCGGAGGCCTGCCCGCGGCGCGAGACCTGGCCCGAGCCGATCGGGAGTGAGCGGCGAGGTAGCGGCGATCGGCAGCGCCTTCCTCTGGGCGCTGTCCAGTGCCATGCTGCGCGGCCTGACGTCCGAGGTTCCGAGCTTGGCCCTCAATGCACTGCGCTCGGTGGTGGGCGTGCTCGCCTACGGCGCCGTGATCCTGGGCACTGGGCGGCTGGCGGCCTTCGGTGATCTCCAGGCGGGAAACCTCCTCTTCCTTACCATCAATCTCTGTGTGGGCATTCTCCTGGGCGACACCATTTACTACTCCAGCATGCGCCTGGTAGGAGTCTCCCGCGCCCTGACGCTGTCATCGATCTACCCGCTGCTGACGGCCGTCCTGGCGGGGCTCTTCCTCGGCGAGACGTTCGGCCCCGGAACGTACGTCGGGTTCGTCCTCTGTGTCGGCGGCGTGGTGCTGGTGGCGCGCTCCGGGCTGGGAGAGAAGGGATCGGCGGCGACCACGGCCGGCGGCCGCGGGGTGGCGTTCGCGCTGCTGGCGGCTTGTTGCTGGTCGGTGGGTACGGTGGCGCTGCGCCAGGGTTCCGTCGACATGGACCCCTACGTCGTCAACTTCCTGCGCATGGGTGGGGTGACGGTGGCAGCGGGTCTGTGGGCGCGGGCCCGGGGCGAGTTACGCTCCGTACACCGGCTGTCCTGGCCCATGGTGGCGCTGCTCGTCGGAGGGGCGCTCATCGGTTCGGTGGTGGGCTCGGTCCTCTACCTGACCGCGGTACAGACGGCGGGCGCCTCCAAGGCAGCCGTTCTGGCCTCAACGGCGCCTCTGTTCAGTGTGCCGATGTCCTTGCTGATGGGAGAGCGACTCAACGGCAAGTTGCTGGTGGGAATGGCGGCCGCTGTGGCCGGTGTCGTGATCGTCGTGAGCTAGGAGCGACGCTTTCGGGACCGCCGCAAGAGATCCTGGGCCTGCTTACGCAGGACATCGAGCCGGTTGAGGGCTTCGATGGGGCTTAGGGACTCGACGTCCGTCTGGGCCAGTTCCTGCGCCAGGCCATCAGCGGCAGAGCTGAATAGCCCCAGCTGGCGGGCGCTGGGCGTTATGGAGGGGGCGGCGGTGGGAGTCTGTCGCTGCGCCTCCAGGCGTTCCAGCACCTCGCCCGCCCGGGCTAGGACGGGAGAGGGGACGCCGGCCAGCCGAGCGACGTGGATCCCGTAGGAGCGATCGGCACCCCCTCGCACGATCCGGTGCAGGAAGACCACCTCGTCGGCGTCCTCACTCACGCCCACGTTGTAGTTGCGCACCCGGGGCAGGTACTGCTCCAGATCGGTCAGTTCGTGGTAGTGGGTGGCGAAGAGCGTGCGGCAGCCCAGCCCGGGGGCGTTGTGTAGGTGCTCAACCACGGCGCGAGCGATGGACATGCCGTCGTAGGTGCTCGTCCCTCGGCCGACTTCGTCCAAGACCACCAGGCTGCGCGAAGTGGCCTGGCGGAGGATGTTGGCCACCTCGACCATCTCTACCATGAAGGTACTCTGCCCGGCCGACAGCTCGTCCTGGGCCCCGATCCGGGTGAAGATGCGATCCACGATGCCAATCCGCGCCGACTCGGCGGGCACGAAGCTACCCGCTTGGGCCGCCAGCACGATGAGGGCCACCTGGCGCAAGTAGGTGGACTTCCCCGCCATGTTAGGGCCGGTGATCACCAAGATGGCTTCCTCATCGGTGCTCATGGTAGTGTCGTTGGGAACGAAACTCCCATGAGCGGCCGCGAGGTGGCGCTCCACCACCGGATGGCGGCCCTGATGGATCTCGATCCGAGTGCTCTCGTCCACCTCCGGGCGGCAGTAGGCGCGGCTGCGGGCGACATCGGCTAGAGCGGCGGACACGTCCAGGACGGCGATGCGCCGAGCGGCTTCCAGCAGGCGGGCGGAATGGTTCGTCAGCTCCGCCACCAGGTCCTCCCAGAGGGAGCGTTCCATGGCCAGTCGGCGGTCCTGGGCCCCGTAGATGTCGGCCTCCAGGGCTTTGAGTTCCTCGGTGAAGTAGCGCTCAGCATTGACCAGCGTCTGCTTGCGGACATAGTCGGACGGAACGAGGTCGCTCTGGCTGCGAGGCAGCTCGAGGTAGTAGCCAAAGACGTTATTGTGGCCGATCTTGACGTTCTTCAGGCCGGTGCGCTCGCGCTCTCGCTCCTCCAGCTCGGCGAGCACCTTGCGGGCATTGGTGGCCCGCTCCACCACCCGGTCCAGATCACAGTCGAAGCCCGGGCGGATGATGCCGGCGGTGTTGAGCGTAGCGGGCGCATCGGGCGAGACCGTGTTCTCGATGAGCGCCGCCACGTCGGAGCAATCGTCCAGGCCGTCTAGGGCCGCCTGTGCCTCGCCGGATAGGGACAGGCCCGAACCTTCCAGCACCTGCTGGAGGGTGCCGATGGTGCGGCAGCCGGTGGCCAGGGCGAGCGCTCTTCGCGGCGTGAGACCGCCCTGGGCCAACCGGGCAGCCAGGCGCTCCAGGTCCGGCATCTCGCGGAGGGCGTCTCGTAGGCGCGCCCGGGTGGTGTCGTCGCCGGTGAAGCTCGCTACGCCGTCCAGCCGAGCCTTGATGACCTCCAGCCGGGCGGACGGCTCCAGCACTCGCCGGCGCAGTAGGCGCGCCCCCATGGCGGTCCGGGTGTCGTCGAGGACGCCGAGCAGGCTGGTCGATCCGGCTGCGTTCCGGCCGGACTCGTCCACATCGAGAGTGCGAAGGGCGGTCGCATCCAGGTAGAGGTGCTCGTGGCCGGTGACGAAGCGGAGGCTGGTGAGCATCGTCTCCGGCTGAAGGTGGTTCTCGCGCAGATAGACCAGGCAGAGGGCGGCGGCACGGGTCGCGGCCGGCCTTCCCTCCAGACCGAAGGGAGCCAGGCTGGCGGTGCCGAAGTGCTCGCGCACGATCTCAGCCGCTCGGTCTCCGTGGAGCCGCCAGGTCTCCACGGTTGCCACTGCGGGCAGACCCTCTACCGCTGCCAGTGCCGAGGCGTCGTCTTGTAGGGTGACTCCCTCGGCCGGCCGGACGCGGCTAAGGGCCGTGCGGATGGCCGCCCCATCTCCGGCAGTGAGCTCCTCCACCTGGAACTCGCCTGTGCTGACGTCGGCGTAGGCAAACCCGAGAACGGCGTCGTCAGAGACTACGGCAGCTAGGTAGTTGTTGGCCCGGGCAGAGAGGAGGCCCTCCTCGGTCACCGTGCCGGGCGTCACCACTCGGACCACCTGGCGCTGCATGAGTCCCGGGTCGTCTTCGTCGGGAGCCTGCTCCGCGATGGCGATTCGGTGCCCAGCTCGAAGCAGCTTGGCGATGTAACCCTCGGCGGAATGGTAGGGGACCCCGGCTAGGGGGACGCGCACGTCCTTGCCCACCGGCCGTGAGGTGAGGGTGATCTCGCAGACCTCGGCCACCAGGCGCGCGTCATCGTCGAAGGTCTCATAGAAGTCGCCCAGACGGAAGAACAGGATGGCGTCCGGGTGCTGCTGCTTCATCTCAAGATACTGGCGGCGCATCGGGGTTGTCATGGACCGATTCTAGGCCCGGCCGGTGCCGCTCGCAAAGGTCTCGGTGAGCGATTGTGCTATGCGTCACAAATGTCACTTGCGCCCCGGTTGGCCGAGTTGTAGAATGGCGCCGCTTGTCCGGGCCGTGTCGTTGTCGATGCGGTCTATCTCGCCCCCGGAGACACCAAATGCTGCAAGCGTTTTTCGAGCCTCGGTCCATCGCGGTCATAGGCGCCTCGCGTGAAGAAGGCAAGTTAGGCCACGCTGTGCTGCAGTCGCTGATACGTTCAGGCTTCCCAGGCAAGATCTACCCCATTAACCCCAAGGCCGACGAGCTATTGGGCTACAAGGCCTATCCATCGGTGCTGGACTGCCCCGGTGAGGTGGACCTGGCCGTGATCCTCATCCCCGGTCGCTTCGTGCCGGGAGTGATGAAGGAGTGCGGCGAGAAGGGCGTCCAGGGCGTCATCGTCATCTCGGCCGGCTTCCGCGAGGTGGGCGCAGAGGGCATGCGCCTGGAGCAGGAGTTGGTGGAGATCGCCCGCCAGTACGGCATGCGGGTAGTGGGCCCCAACTGCCTCGGCTACATGGACACCATCACGCCGTACGACGCCTCGTTTGCTCCGCTCATGCCCGACAACGGCCCGGTGGCCTTCATGTCTCAGTCGGGCGCCATCGCATCGTCGATCCTCGACTTGGCCAAGAAGAAGGGGCTGGGCATGTCCCGGTTCGTGAGCTTGGGCAACAAGGCGGACCTGAACGAGACCGACTTCCTCATCGCCTGGGGCGGGGATGACAAGACCGACGTCATCATGGCTTACCTGGAAGACATCAAAGACGGCGCCGCCTTCATGAACGCCGCCCGCGAGGTGACCAAGACCAAGCCGGTCATCTCCATCAAGTCCGGCAGCACCTCCGCCGGCACGCGTGCCGTGTCTTCGCACACGGGGGCGCTGGCCGGGTCGGAGTCGGCCTACAACGCGGCCTTCCGGCAGGTAGGCGTCATCCGGGCGCACACCATTGAGGACCTGTTTGACTACTCCGAGGCCTTCGCCCGTCAGCCGCTGATCAAGGACGACGGCGTTTGCATCATCACCAACGCCGGTGGGCCGGGCGTCATGTGCGCTGACGCCGTGGAGCACGCCCGTCTGTCGCTGGCTTCCCTAACGGCGGAGACGACCAACACGCTGCGTTCCAGCCTCCCGCCTGCGGCCAGCTCGCTGAACCCAGTGGATGTTCTGGGCGATGCCCCGGCGGACCGTTACGGCCTCGCGCTTAAGGTAGTTCTCGCTGACGCCAATGTGAACGCGGTTGTGGTGATTCTCACCCCGCAGTCGGTGACTGAGGTGGAGAAGACGGCCGAGGTCGTGGCGGAAATCGCGAAGGGGAGCGACAAGCCCATATTCGCCTGTTGGATCGGCGGCGATCTGGTGGACGGTGGCGTGCGCTATCTGATCGAACACGGCGTGCCCGCCTACCCCGAGCCGCAGCGCGCAGTGCGCGCCATCCGCGCCATGCTGGACCAGCGACAGTGGCTGGAGCGGCCCGCCTTCGCCCCGAAGAAGTACGACATCGATCGGGAGAAGATCGAGCGCGTGTTTGGAGTGGCCCGCAGGGATGGACGCCTGCAGATCGGCGACGCCGAGGCGCGCGAGATCATGGAGGCTGTCGGTCTGCAGGTTCCGGCCTCGGAACTGGCCCGCGATCCGGACGAGGCCGTGGCGCTGTCCGAGAAGATCGGCTACCCGGTGGTGATGAAGATTGCCTCTCCGGACATCCTCCACAAGTCCGACATCGGCGGTGTGAAGGTGGGTATCCAGAACGCCTCAGAGGCACGGGACGCGTTCGACCTGATCGTCTATCGCGCCCGGCGGCATGCGCCGGACGCGGAGATCTGGGGCTGCCAGATTCAGCAGATGATCCGCGGTGGGCGCGAGGTCATCTTGGGCATGAACAAGGACCCGCAGTTCGGCCCGGTCATGATGTTTGGCCTGGGCGGCATCTACGTGGAGGCCCTCAAGGACGTGGTGTTCCGCGTGGCCCCGATGGACGAACTGGAAGCTCGCGAGATGGTCAACGAGATCCGGTCCATCAAGCTGCTTCAGGGTGTGCGTGGGGAGCGGCCGTCGGACATCGACGCGGTGGTGGACGCATTGCTCCGCCTGTCATACCTGGTCACCGAGTACCCGGAGATCGTCGAGCTGGACATCAACCCCTTGGTCGTCTACGAGGCGGGCCGCGGCGCCGTCGGTCTCGACATGCGTCTAGTCCTGGCGAGCTAGCCGCGCGCCATGGTGAGTCACCATCGGGGAGGCCGGAATGAGTAACCTGTATATCGGTTCCACGGAACCCTTCTGCGGCAAGAGCGCCCTGGCGTTTGGCATCGGACTCGAAGCCAAAGATCGCGGGCTGCTGGTACGATACATGAAGCCCGTCAGCATCCTCCTGGAGGGGCCGCGTTCGGCCTCGGTGGACCAGGACGCCAGCTTCGCGCGCCAGGTGTTCGACGTGCCGGACGGTCTCAGCGCGCTTGCCCCGGTGACGCTCTCGCGTGCGGATATCGACCGCATTCTCGAGGGCGACCTGGAGGTGGACTATCCTCAGCTCCTGGCTGACGCCTTCCGTCGGCTAGCGCCTGAGCACCAGCTGGTGGTCGCTGAGGGCGGCGGCAGTCTGCGCGAGGGCCACACCATCGGTCTGTCAGCTCAGACGGTCGTTCGGCTGTTGAACGCCCGGGCGCTCATCGTCGTGCCGCACGACGGTGCCCTCATCACCGACGATGCCCTGGCAGCCAAGTCCGTTCTGGGCGATAGCCTGATGGGCGTGGTGATCAACCGGGTGCCGCGCTACCGCATGCGTTTCGTCGAGGAGACCGTCAAGCCCTACCTGGAGCGACAGGGGGTAAAGGTCTACGGCGTGCTGCCGGAGGAGCGCGTTCTCCAGGCCGTCAGCGTGCGGGAGATCGCCCTGAGACTTAATGGCGAGATCCTCTGCGCGGAGGAAGCAGCGGACGAGTTGGTTGAGAACCTGATGGTCGGCGCCATGAGCGTAGACAGTGCGCTCAGCTACTTCCGGAGACTGCCAAACAAGGCGGTCATCACCGGTGGCGACCGCCCCGACGTGCAGTTGGCGGCATTGGAGACCAACACCAAGGCGGTGATCCTCACCGGCAACCTGCATCCCAGCCCCATCATACTCAGCCGGGCGGCCGAGATCGGCGTCCCTATGATCCTGGTGAAGACCGACACCCTGGGCACGGTGGAGTCGATCCGAAGTTTCTTCGGCCGCACCCGCCTGCAACAGCCGCGGAAGCTGGAGCGCTTCCGGGAGTTGATGACCGAGCGCATGGACCTGGATGGCCTGTTCGCCGACCTTGGTCTGGGGTGATCCTGTTCTGGAGGGTTTGATGACCACTATCGATGAGGTATTCGCTCGCGAGATCTTGGATTCCCGTGGCAACCCCACCGTTGAGGTGGATGTCCACTTGAGCAGTGGCGTCGTCGGCCGCGCTGCCGTCCCCTCCGGCGCCTCCACCGGCGAGCATGAGGCCGTCGAGCTCCGTGACGACGAGGACCGCTACGGTGGCAAGGGCGTCCTCACCGCAGTGCACAACGTCAACGAGACCATCGCCGACCAGCTGGTGGGATGGGACTCACTGGATCAGGTGGGGATCGATCAGCTCATGATCGGGCTGGACGGCACTCCGAACAAGGCCCGGCTGGGCGCCAACGCCATCCTGGCCGTCTCCCTGGCGGTGGCAAAGGCGGCCGCGGAGGCGCTGGGCATGCCTCTGTACCGCTACCTGGGCGGCGTCAACGCGAAGGTACTGCCGGTTCCGATGATGAACATCCTTAATGGCGGCAAGCACGCCGTGAACAGCACCGACCTGCAGGAGTTCATGGTCATGCCGGTGGGCGCTTCCAGCTTCGCTGAGGCGCTGCGCTGGGGTGCCGAGACCTATCAGAGCCTGAAGAAGGTGCTGGCCAAGCGGGGCTACTCCACCAATGTCGGCGACGAGGGCGGCTTCGCGCCGTCGCTGGGGTCCAACGAGGAAGCCATCGAGGTCATCATCGAGGCCATCCAGAAGGCGGGTTACTCGCCGGGCAACGACATCTTCCTGGCCCTCGATCCCGCGTCCAGCGAGATCTACGAGGACGGCACCTACAACCTGGCCAAGGAAGGCCGGCGGCTGAGCGGCGAGGAAATGGTGGCTTTCTACGAGGATTGGGTGAGCAAGTACCCGATTATCTCCATCGAGGACGGCCTGGCCGAGGACGATTGGCAGTCGTGGCAGCTGCTGCAGAGCCGTATCGGCAATCGGGTGCAGTTGGTGGGCGACGACCTGTTGGTCACCAACGTGGAGCGTGTCCGCCGGGCCATCGATGTCAAGGCCTGCAACTCCCTGCTGTGCAAGGTGAACCAGATCGGCTCTCTCACGGAGGCCATTGACTCTGTCACGATGTCGCAGCGTGCCGGATGGACGGCGGTCGTGTCTCACCGCAGCGGCGAGACCGAGGATGCCACCATCGCCGACCTCGTGGTAGCGCTCAACGCCGGGCAGATCAAGACTGGTGCTCCGGCCCGGACCGATCGGGTGGCGAAGTACAACCAGTTGCTGCGGATCGAAGAGGAACTGGGCGACACGGCGCAGTACGCCGGCATCGACGCTTTCTACAACATCCGCCGCTAAGCTCACCGGCCGCACGCACTTCCCTTAGGTACTATCCGGGGCCGTCCTTCCCTTCAAGCGAGGGTTAGGGCGGCCCCGTCCTGGTGCCATCTCCCAGGACGAACGGCCCCAGCACGCTCCCCGGGGGCTTCGCCTGGGCCTGCTCCACGCTAGCCGCCAGTTCGCAGGCGCCCAGGCCCTTCGGAAGCAGGAACAGGTGCGACGGGCAGCGACAGTCGCTGCAGCCGAAGCCCGGCACTGGCGAGCCCCCCAAGACGTTCTCGAGGTGGCCGGCCAGCGCGCACTCCCCGACCTGCAGCCCGAAACAGACTACCGCCCGCACCTCCGCCCTCATGAGTAGGTGGTCGATGTGCCAGTGGGGCTGCTTCGCCCGCCGCAGGTGCCGCGACACGCGGGCGGCCACGCCCCCCGAACCGGCGGCGCTACCGACATAGGCGTATGTTCCCGCCCTGAGGTCGAACGTTGCCCCCGAGCGGACCGGGAACGAGACGCCGGTCACCACCTCCAGCAGGAGGACGTAGCGTCCCCGGCCGGTGGGCAGAGACAGTGCTCCGGTCGGCTCGCTCTCTCGCAACGGGCTCGGCCCGGCCCCCGCGTCGGACGTTGATCGGCATTGCACGGCTGACCTCCAGATCTCCTTGCCGATAGTGCTCCGCTGGCTTGAATCTGGCAACAAGTGGTCGTACAATGGGAGGAAGTGGTGATCAGTGGGGGACGGTGGGGGTAGGTGTTGGACGACTCCGCGCAGGCGGGCATCCAGTTTTCGGGCGAGTTCGAGCACAGCGTCGACGCCAAGGGCCGTGTGACTCTCCCGGCCAAGCTCCGCGACGGCCTCGGCGAGGTGGTATTCCTCACTCGTGGGCTCGACGGCTGCCTGTTCCTGTATTCGGAGCCTCGTTGGAGGGCCATCACCGAGAACGTGGGCAAGCTGTCGCTCACCAAGAGGACCGCGCGCGTGTTTGCCCGCATGATCTTCGCCGGAACCGGCTGCGAGGTGGATCGCGCCGGGCGGATCCTCATCCCCTCCGGTCTCCGCTCCTTTGCCCGCATCAAGTCCCAGGTGGTGATCGTGGGGGTGGAGGAGAGGGTGGAGCTCTGGGCACCCGAACGCTGGGAGCGGGCGATGAGCATACTCTACGAGGCGGACGACGAACTCGTCTCGGACGAGTGGGAATCCCTGGACATCTAGCACAAAGCGAGGCTCGCCGGGTTTGGCTCGGCCGGTCTGCTTGGGGTGATGGCGGATGATTGTGGCGCAACATCAGGAGCACGTGCCGGTCATGCTCGACCGGGTAATGGAGCTACTCGTCACCGGGCGGGACGGGCTCTACATCGACGGCACTGTCGGCGCCGGAGGCCACGCGGCCGCCATCCTAGAGGCGGCCGGCAGCGGCGCACGGCTACTGGGAATGGACGCCGACCCGGCGGCGTTGACGAAGGCGCGGCGCAACCTGGCGGCCTATGAGCCCCGGGTGACCTTGGTTCACAGCAACTACCGTCACATGCATGAGGCCGCTGTCCGCGTCGGTTTCAGCGCCGTGGACGGCATCCTTCTTGACCTGGGGCTGTCCTCGATGCAGCTCGACAGCTCCGACCGCGGCTTTGCCTTCCGGCTGGGCGGCCCACT
This sequence comes from Anaerolineae bacterium, assembly GCA_012719195.1. Taxonomy (GTDB): domain Bacteria; phylum Chloroflexota; class Anaerolineae; order DRVO01; family DRVO01; genus Ch71. The sequence continues at coordinate 13,689 of JAAYAV010000246.1, forward strand.
GGATATGCGTTTCGATCCTCGGACCCGGGGAACGGCGGCCCACCTGCTCAACAGTGCCGAGGCGCCCGAAATCGCACGGATCCTAAGGCGCTACGGCGAAGAGCCGTTCGCGCGACGAATAGCTCATTTCATCGTTGGCTCGCGACCGGTCACCACGGCTGAGCAACTGGCGGAGATAGTCACGCAGGCCGTGCCCCAGCGCCAGGCGGCCAACTCCCTGGCGCGGACGTTCCAGGCTCTTCGCATAGCAGTCAACGACGAACTGGGTGCCCTTGAAGAGGGGCTGAGCCACGCCGTGGACCTGCTCGGGCCTCAGGGACGCCTGGCAGTCATCTCCTTCCACTCTCTCGAGGACCGGATCGTCAAGGCTTTCTTCCGGCGGCTGAGCCAGACCTGTACTTGTCCGCCGGACCTCCCCGTGTGCGTCTGTGGAACCATCCCTCGCCTGAAGCCGGTCACCAGAAGGCCGGTCTTTCCATCCGAAGAAGAGGTGCAGATGAACCCTAGGTCCCGAAGTGCTCGGCTGCGTGTGGCGGAGAAGATATGAGCGAGTACATCATCCCCACGGAGAGCCTCATCTGTTTCCGCCGCGGTGGGCCCCGTGCCTATTCCGAGCCGCTGACACGCGCGTCCGTGACCTCGATCAAGACCCAGGATGGCAGCCTGACCCGACACGACTTCGTGCTCCTCGGATGCACGGCGGCGCTCCTGGCCGTCATCGGCCTCCTGTACCTCATTCAGGCGTCCGATATCACGAGCATCTCCTACCGGGTGCACACCATTCGCTCCGAGGTGACCCGCCTGGAGCAGGAGAACTCAGCGCTGGCGGTCGAGATCGCGCAGCTTGAGCGCCTCGATCGTGTCGAGCGTGACGCCGAGGCCCTCGGCCTCATCCACAACGCCACCGTGCACTACCTTCAGCTGGGCGAACCGGAGCCTGCTCTCGCGCAAGAACCGGCACCGGCGGAGTAGCGAGGCCTATGTCCAAAGGCGTGGAACGTTCGGTTGTCTGGGCGCGGCTGCGATGGCTGGCCGGAGTCCTCGGAGTGTTCGGTCTGGTGTTGGTGGCGCAGCTAGTTCGCTGGCAGCTCGTGGACAGCGCCGACTTGAGTGAGGTTGCCCGGCGCACTCACAACCGCCGCGAGACTCTCGATGCCCGGCGGGGAACGGTCTACTCCACCGATGGGCGTGTCCTATCCACCGATGTGTACACCTACTCTCTCTCGGCTTCGCCGGCCGTGATCGAGGACGCGAAGGCACCCGAACTAGCCGACCGCCTCTTCCCGCTGCTGGGTCTTTCGCGCGACGGTCTCATAACCGCTCTCTCCGGCGACGCTGTGTGGCAACCACTCGCCGACGGGCTCTCCATCGATGTGGCAGATCAGATAGCCGGCTGGGAGCAGCCCGGGCTGTACCTTGAGGCCAGGCTCTCGCGTGCCTATCCCGATGGCTCGATTTCCGAGCCGGTTCTGGGATTCGTGAGCCAGGCTCGTGACGGCTACTACGGCGTGGAGGGCTACTATGACGGTGTCCTCACGGGCGCTCCCGGCGCCTGGCTGGGCGATATGGCCCTCTCCGGGCAAGACGCGCCCTTCGGTAGACAGGTGCTCGAGCCTCCCGAAGACGGGGCCGACCTGTACCTGACTCTCGACTCGCGGGTGCAATACGTGCTGTGGCGCGAGCTCAGCTCGGCTCTGGAGTACTACCAGGCTCCGAGCGGAACCATCATCGCCATGCATCCGCGAACCGCCGCCATCCTGGGGATCGTCACGCTGCCCACGTACGATCCTTCCGAGTACGGGCAGGCCGATCCAAGTCTCTACGAGGACCCGGTGGTCAGCCACGAGTGGGAGCCCGGATCGGTGTTCAAGGTGATCACCATGGCGGCCGGGCTCGATGCGGGGGTAGTCACGCCGGAGTCAACCTTCGACGATACGGGAATCTTCGAACTCGCCGGCGCCACCATCCGGAACTGGGACCGGGAAGCGCACGGCACGGTCACCATGAAGGAGATACTCGGCCTCTCGCTCAACACCGGCGCGTCCTTCGTCAGCACTTCCCTCGGCGCGGACCGCTTCTACGACTACCTGTCCGCGTTCGGCTTCGGCCAGTTGCTCGGCGTCGACCTCCAGGCTGAGGCCCGAGGGAGCATGAAGCGTCCGGGCGATGGCCGCTGGTACGAAGCCGACCTGGCGACCAATGCTTTCGGCCAGGGCATCGCCGTCACACCGTTGCAGATGCTCGCGGCTGTATGCGCCGTCGCCAACGACGGCGTACTCATGCAGCCCTACATCGTCGAGCACCGAGTCGGTCGTGATGGGGTCAGCGAGACCGAGCCCAAGGCGGTACGGCAGGTGATCTCGCCGGAGACGGCGGATGCTCTGACTCGCATGATGGTCGACGCCGTGCGCGATGAGACTGAAGCCGCAACCGTTCCCGGCTACGACGTGGCGGGCAAGACGGGTACCTCGCAGATCCCGATTCCCGGTGGTTACCACCCATCTGACATCATCGCTTCCTTCGTCGGGTTCTTTCCTGCGGATGATCCGCAGTTGTGTATACTAGTGAAGATAGACAGGCCCCAGGCCGGTCAGTGGGGTAGCGAGGTGGCGGCGCCGGTGTTCTCCAAGGTGGCGTCCCAGGTGGCCGTACTTCTGGGGATTGAGCCTAGCAGTGCCGATGGTACGAGGGTGGCCTCGCAGTGAGACTGTCGCTCGGGTTTGTGTCGGAGGTGCTCTACGGGAGGACCGCCACAGCGCTAGATGATGTGGCGGTCCTGCGCTGTGTGGTGGATTCGCGGCAGGCGGAGCCGGGCAGTCTCTTCTTTGCCTTCCGTGGGGAGCTCGCCGACGGCCAGCACTACGCTGCCGATGCCTTGGCGCGTGGAGCGGTGGGGGCCGTCGTTCGCCGCGAGGGTGCGTACGCAGCCGCGGAGCCCTTCCGTCTGGGAAACGGTTGGGTTCTGCCGGTGGCGGGTGTTCCCGCGGCGCTGCAGGAACTGGCCGGTGCCTGGGGCGCCCGGTGCCCGGCGCGCGTGGTCGGCATCACCGGCAGCGTCGGGAAGACCGTGACGCGCGAGGTGGTCAGCGCCGTGCTGGGGCAGCGTTTCCGGGTGCTGCAGAGCGAGCGCAACTACAACAACGAAATCGGCCTACCGCTGACGATGCTGTCCATGACGGCTGAACACGAGTATGCCGTGCTGGAGATGGGCATGTACGCCCTGGGCGAGATCGAGGCCCTGGCGCGGCTCGCCCGGCCCACGGTCGGCGTCGTGACGAATGTTGGCCCGACGCACCTGGAGCGGCTCGGTTCGCTGGAGGCGATCGCTCAGGCGAAGTCGGAGTTGGTGCAGAGCCTGCCGGCCACTGGGTTGGCGGTCCTCAATGGAGATGATGACCGCGTCCGCGCCATGGCGTCGCTGACTTCCGCCCCAAGCGTCAGATTCGGGCTCGGCCCAGGGTGTGAGGTGCGTGCTGCGCAGGTTAGCCCGCTCGGTGTCGATGGGATAGAGTTCGCGGTGGAGTCGGACTGGGGCTCGCGCAGGCTCACGTCACCGCTGCTGGGCCGCCACAGCGCCTACGCCTGCCTGGCCGCTGCAGCGGTAGCTCTGTGCGAGGGCCTTAGCTGGGACCAGATCGAGCACGGTCTGCTCTCGGGAGGTACAGGCCAGCGCCTGCGGGTGGTGGAGGCGGGCGACATACGGCTGCTTGACGACAGCTACAACGCCGCGCCGGTGAGCGTTCTGGCGGCGCTGGAGGTGCTGAAAGTTATGCCCGGGAGGCGGGTAGCCGTCTTGGGCGACATGCTGGAGTTGGGCGCTCTCTCGGAGGAGGGTCACCGGCAGGTGGGGCGGGCAGTGCCCGCTGCAGCCGACTTCCTGATCGCCGTGGGGCCGAACGCTCGTCTCTTGGTGGACGAAGCAGCGGGCCTCATGGCGCCGGA
>JAAYAV010000247.1 GCA_012719195.1 Anaerolineae bacterium
CCCACGGCATGGTTGCCCTGAATGTTGGAGATGTCGTAGCACTCGATGCGGGCGGGAGTCTCCGCTAGGCCCAGCTGTGTCCGCAGTTCCTCCAGCGAAGTGACTGCCCGGCCTTCGTCGGCCTCCCACTCCGCTCGGAGCGAGGCCAGCGTCGCGGTGGCGTTCTCCTGGGCCATGTGGAGGAGGTCCCGCTTCTCGCCTCGATGGGGCACCTTGACGGTCACCTTTCGGCCCCGGCGCTCCCGCAGCCAGGACGCTATCACCAAGGCGGAGTCGGGGACCTGAGGCACGATGACCTCGGCGGGAATGTGCGCCGCTTCCGAGTAGAACTGCTCCAGGAAGGACCCCAGGATCTCGCTGTCCTGCTCCTCAGACGTGCCTTCGAGGACGAAGTACTCCCGTCCGATGAGGAAGCCCTCGCGCAGGAAGAAGACCTGAACGCAGGCGGAACCATTTGAGCGGGCAAAGGCAATCACATCGTGGTCTGTGAGGGAGGCCGACACCACCTTCTGACGCTCGATCACGCGCTCCACGGCCTGGATCTGATCGCGCAGGGAAGCGGCGCGCTCGTACTGAAGCGCCTCGGCGGCGGCCGCCATCCGGTTCCGCAGCCCGCGGAGCACCTGCGCCCCCTTTCCCTCCAGGAAGAGGCACAACTGGTCGACGATCTCCCGGTATTCCTCGCGGGTACAGGCGCCGATGCAGGGGCCGGGACAGCGACGGATGTGATAGTAGAGGCAGGCGCGCTCGCGGTGGCGCTCCATGTCTTCGCCGCAGGTGCGATAGGGGAAGAGGCGGCGGAGGAGGTCAAGCGTCTCGTGCATGGCCCAAGATGAGGTGTAGGGTCCGAAGTAGCGTGCCCCATCTTGAGCAATGCGGCGCACGGTGGTGACAGTCGGGAACTCCTCGTTGAGCCCCACGCGGATGAACGGGTACCGCTTCTCGTCCTTGAGCCGGACGTTGTAGCGCGGCTGGTGGCGCTTGATGAGGGTGCACTCGAGAATGAGCGCTTCCAACTCCGACGACGTGACGATGAACTCCAGGTCGGCAATGGACTCGCGCAGGCGGAGCACCTTAGGCGTATGGGAGTTGGCGGGCTGAAAGTAGGAGCGCACGCGACTGCGTAGGCTGTTGGCCTTGCCTACGTAGATCACGCGTCCGGCCGCGTCCTTCATGATGTAGACGCCCGGCTGGCAGGGCAGTTGGGCAGCCCTGGCGCCGAGTTCGCCGAATTCGGCCATAGTCTGACTCTCTCCGGGTTCCTTGTGGACCAGCCGTGAGGCTACATAACCATTATACCAGATGACAGCCCGTAACTGCGTCGAGGCGTTAGGGGCGCCATGTTCCGGTCCGATTGGGTGGCTCGCGCGCGGGGTGCTAGAATGCCGGTATTCTGCGCGAAGGGTGCGAAATGGATCATCTATGGACGCCATGGCGAATGGAGTACCTTCGCGGCGAGCGGCCGCCCGGCTGCGCCCTCTGCAATGCCCTGGCCGAGCCGTGTGAGGATCTGAGCCTGGTGGCGCACCGGGGCGAGCATGCCTTCGTGGTGATGAACCGCTACCCATACAACAACGGTCACGTTATGGTGGTTCCGAACCGGCATGTCAGCACCCTGGAGCTGCTGGACGACGAGGAACTCCTGTCGGTGATGAAGCTGGCTAACCTGAGCGTGGCCGCCCTCCGAAACTTAGCGGCTCCGGACGGGTTCAACATTGGAGTGAACCTGGGTTCGGCTGCCGGCGCCGGTATCGAAGCGCACTGCCATGTGCATGTCGTGCCGCGCTGGGCGGGCGACACCAGCTTCATGCCGGTACTCGCCCAGACTCGCGTTATACCAGAGAGTCTGTCCGACACGCGCCGCAAGCTGGCGGAGTCTATTCACGGGCTTCTCACAGCGGGCGGCTAGGGGGACTGGTCCAACATGGAAACCGTCGCTACCGAGGGACCACAGGAGTGGCGTGCGCGCCTGGAGGCCTTGCGGGGTGAGGCCCGGCAAGCGGGAGGGGCCGCGCGTATCGAGGCGCAGCACGCCAAGGGCAAGCTCACCGCCCGCGAGCGTTTGGAGCTTCTCCTGGACCCGGGGAGCTTTGTTGAGATCGGCCAGTTCATGCGCTCGCGCGGGGCGGCGTTCGGCGAGGACGGGGTTGGGCCCCTCGGCGACGGAGTGCTGACCGGCTACGGGACCGTCGCCGGACGCTTGACCTATGTCTTCAGCCAGGACTTCACCGTAATGGGTGGGTCACTGGGCGAGGCCCACGCGGCCAAGATCTGCCGGCTCCTGGACCTGGCCATCCAGAACGGGTCTCCGGTGGTGGGGCTCAACGATAGCGGCGGCGCTCGCATCCAGGAGGGAGTGGGCTCTCTCGCGGGCTACGCGGACATCTTCCTCCGCAACACCTTGGCCTCAGGCGTGGTTCCCCAGATCTCGGCCATCATGGGACCCTGCGCGGGCGGAGCAGTATACTCCCCTGCCCTCACCGACTTCGTGATCATGTGCCAGGACACCTCCTACATGTTCGTCACCGGCCCGGAGGTGGTGCGCTCGGTGACGCACGAGGACGTGACCTCTGAGCAACTGGGTGGGGCGGCCGTGCACGCCGCACAGACGGGGGTGGCGCACTTCCGGGCGCAGGACGACGAGGAGTGCCTACGGCTCGTACGGGCACTGCTCGGCTACCTGCCGCAGAACAACCTGGAGGACCCACCCTACGTGGAGCCGGACGATTCCCCCGGCCGCGAAGACGTCGGCCTGGATATCATCATCCCGGAGAGCCCGAGCCAGCCCTACGACATGCGGGAGGTGGTCACCCGCGTCGTGGATGAGGGCCACTTCCTCGAGGTGAATGCCGAATACGCCCAGAACATCCTCGTTGGGTTGGCGCGGCTGGACGGGCACCCCGTGGGCATTGTCGCGTCGCAGCCCATGGTGCTGGCAGGGGTGCTGGATATCAAGGCTTCGGAGAAGGCGGCCCGGTTCGTTCGCTTCTGCGACTGCTTCAACCTGCCCCTGGTGGTGTTCGAGGACGTTCCCGGGTTCATGCCCGGGCTGGACCAGGAGCACGGCGGCATCATCCGCGCCGGATCAAAACTCCTCTACGCTTTCTGCGAGGCCACCGTCCCTCGCCTGACCGTAATCACCCGCAAGGCCTACGGTGGCGCCTACTGCGTGATGAACTCGCTCCCCACCCGCGGTGACCTGACGCTAGCTTGGCCCATGGCTGAGATGGCGGTGATGGGGGCGGAAGGGGCGGTGAACGTCATCAGCCGGCGGGCGCTGGCCGACGCCCCGGAGGAGGAGCGCGAGGCGCTACGGGCCCAGCTGGTGGCCGAGTACCGGCGTCGGTTCGCGCATCCGTTCGCGGCGGCCGAGAAGGGCCTCATCGACGACGTGATCGAGCCGCGCCACACGCGCGCCCGCCTGATCTCGGCCCTGCACATGCTGCGCAGCAAGCGGCGCCGGAATCTGTCCCGCAAACACGGGAATATACCGCTTTGAGTGGACATGATCGCACGCCATGATCAAGAAGCTGCTGATCGCCAACCGAGGCGAGATCGCTGTCCGAGTGATCCGCGCCTGCCGCGAGTTGGGTATCGCCACCGTGGCGGTGTACTCGGACGTGGACCGGACCGCCATGCATGTGCGGGTGGCCGACGAGGCCTACCACATCGGCGAGGCGCCGCCTCGTCTGTCCTACCTGAGCATCTCGCGCCTGGTTGAGGTGGCGGTGCGCACCGGCGCCGATGCCGTTCACCCCGGTTACGGCTTCTTGGCGGAGAACCCGCTCTTCGCCCAGGCCTGCCAGGAAGCCGGGCTCATCTTCGTCGGCCCGGACTACCACACCATCCGGCTACTGGGCGACAAGGTGGAGGCGCGCCGGTTCATGCGCGACGCCGGTATACCGATCGTTCCCGGGAGCGACGAGCATCCCGGCGGCAGCCTGGAGGAGGCAGCCGAGCATTTGGGCTACCCGCTGCTGATCAAGGCGGCGGCCGGCGGCGGCGGCAAGGGGATGCGCCTGGTGCGACGCCTGGAGGAGCTTGGGCCGGCGCTGGAAGTCGCGCAGCGGGAGGCAGCCACCGCCTTCGGCGACGACACCGTCTACCTCGAACGCATCGTGCGAGACGCTCGCCACATCGAGTTCCAGATCTTGGGCGATGGCTACGGCAATGTCATTCACCTGGGCGACCGCGAGTGCTCTATTCAGCGGCGGCACCAGAAAGTGATTGAGGAGACACCCAGTCGCGCCCTCTCCGAGGAGCAGAGACGGGAAATGGGTGAGGTGGCCCTGCGGGCGGCGCGGGCGGCACACTACCGCTCCGCCGGCACGGTTGAGTTCCTGGTGGATGCGGCCGGGGCCTTCTACTTCCTGGAGGTAAACCCCCGGTTGCAGGTGGAGCATCCGGTGAGCGAGATGGTCACCGGGGTGGACATCGTCAAGGAGCAGTTGCGGATCGCGGCCGGTCGAAAGCTGCGCTACCGGCAGGAGGACATCCAGCCGCGTGGGTGGTCGATCGAGTGCCGCATCCTGGCCGAGGACCCGTACTCCAACTTCGCCCCCAGCACCGGGCGCATCACCGGGGTGTATGAGCCCGCCGGCCCCGGCATCCGGGTGGAGAGCGGTGTCTACGACGGGTTCGAGGTCACGCCCTACTATGACAGCCTTATAGCCAAGGTGATCGTCTGGGGCGAGACGAGAGGTGATGCCATCCTGCGCATGCTTCGCGCGCTGGACGAGTTCCGAATCTCGGGCATCAAGACCAATATACCCTTCTGCCAACAGCTCTTTGGCAGCGCCTCCTTCATCGGCGGCCAGTTCGACACCACCTACCTGGAGCAGCGGTTCTCTCTCAGCACCGAACACCGCCGGGAGCAGGAACTGACGGCGGCCCTGGCCGCGGCGTACGTCGAACATGCCAAACGTGGCCGCCACCTATCTCGTCCCCTTGACCGGGAAGTGGATAGAGCGGCGTGGCGCCTGGTGGCACGCCGCGAGGCAATGGGTGACTAGGTGAAGTACATCGTGGAGGTAGAGGGCAGGCAGTATCGGATCGAGTTTGAGGGCGAACGCGTGCTGGTGGACGGCGCGCCGGTCCGGCTCGACGTGCGACAGATCGCCGATCTGCAGCTCTACTCGCTCCTCATCGACGGCGAGTCGTTCGAGGTGAGCGTTGAGGAGGAGGCTGCCGCCCAGTACAGCGTCATCCTGTCCGGCGAACTCTACAGCGTGGCCGTCCGCTCCGAGGATTCGCTGACTGGCGTGGCACGGAAGCCGAGCCGCGGCGGCGACGGCGTGGTCCGCGCTCCCATGCCGGGCTTAGTGGCCACGCTGGCGGTGGAGGTCGGCGACGAGGTAGCGGCCGGGCAGACGCTGGTGGTGCTCGAGTCGATGAAGATGGAGAATCCACTCCAGGCGCCGGCGCCCGGGCAGGTGACGGAGGTTCACGTGGCCGCTGGAGACGCCGTGGAGAAGAACCAGCCCGTGATTACGGTGAGAGTCAGTGGAGCAGGCGCGGGATGATCCGGGCCGGCAAGCGTAGGAGGCTCAGGGCATGACTAGGTTGCGCATCGGACACGTGGACCTCGACACCTCGCATCCTCAGAACTGGATCCCCATCGAGCGGGAACTGGGCCACGAAGTGGCCGGGGTGTACGACGCCGGCGGCGTGTGGCCCGCCGGTTACGCCCGCGAGTTCGCCGACAAGCTCGAGGTGGAGACGGTCTACGACAGTCTGGAGGATATGGCTGCGGATGTTGATGCGGCCATCGTGCACACGGCCGACTGGGATAAGCACATCGAGCGCGCCCGGCCTTTTGTGGAGGCGGGCAAGGCCGTCCTGCTAGACAAGCCCATGGTGGGCAACCTAGCGGACGTGCACACCGTGCGAGACTGGGTCCGCCAAGGGGCTCGCGTAAGCGGCGGGTCGTCCCTCCGCTTCTGCTACGAGGCGCAGCAGTACCTGGCGCGCCCCCTGGACGAGCGCGGCGTCCCTCAGTTCGCCCTGGTGGGCTGCGGGGTGGATGAGTTCAACTATGGCATCCACGCCTACTCGCTTCTGTCTGCCATCATGGGGCCGGGAGCGGAGAGCGCGCGGTACTTGGGCAGCAACGGTCAGCGCCAGATAGAAGTGGTGTGGCGGGATGGTCGGCGCGGCATCCTCACCATCGGTAAGCCCCACGGTGGGCGCTGGCTACCTTTCTACGCCACCGTCGTCAGCGACCGGGACATCTCCCAGTTCTCAGCGGACGCGGGCAGGCTGTATCGGGCCCTGCTGGAGACGGTGCTGCCGTACTTCGCCGGAGAGGCACCGGCGCCGCTGCCCTTCGACGAACTGGTGGAGCCGGAGCTGATCGCCATGGCGGCCCGTCAGTCGTGGCTCAACGACGGGGCCCGTCGCAACCTAAGCGACCTGCGCTTGGAGGAGCCGGGCTACGATGGGGCGGCCTTCGGCGCCGAGTACCGCCAGCAGAGGCTGGCGGCCACCGGGCGTTAGCTCGACCCGGCCGATCTCCCCACCTACGGATGAAGCCCCGCCAGTCGTCGGCGGGGCTTCGTGCTGCGCCTGATCCACCCGGCGGTGAGGCTAAGACTCCTCGATGGAGAGGAGAGCCATGAAGGCCTCTTGGGGCACGGATACGCTGCCGATCTGCTTCAAGCGCTTCTTGCCTTCCTTCTGCTTCTCCAGCAACTTGCGCTTGCGGGTGACATCGCCGCCATAGCACTTGGCCGTCACGTTCTTGCGCGTCGCCTTGACGTTGGCCCGCGAGATGACCCGCTTGCCCACTGCGGCCTGCACGGGAACATCGAACATCTGGCGCGGGATGAGTTCCTTGAGCCGCGTGACCAGGGATTGCCCCTTGCGGTAGGCCTCGTCTCGGTGGACGATGAGGTAGAGAGCGTCCACTGGCTCTTCGTTGACCAGCACGTCGAGCCGGACCAAGTCGGCGGCGCGGAAGCCGATCATATGGTAGTCCATGCTGCCGTAGCCGCGCGTACGGGACTTGAGCTGATCGTGGAGGTCGATGATCACCTCAGACAGGGGCATCTCGTAGGTGAGTAGCACCCGCTTCTGGTCCAGGTACTCCATCCGTTTCTGGAGGCCGCGTCGCCGGTTGGCCAACTCCATAACCGCACCCACGTGCTCGGCCGGCGTGACCAGGGTCACCTCGGCCCAGGGCTCGCGGATTTCCTCGATGTCCCCCTCCGGGGGCAGGTCGGCGGGGCTATCCACCCGCAGCGTCTCGTCCCGATGGGTGACCACCTCGTATTCCACGTTGGGCGCGGTGACGACCAGGTCGAGCCCGTACTCCCGCTCCAGCCGTTCCTGGATGATCTCCATGTGAAACAGGCCGAGGAACCCGGCGCGGAAGCCGAATCCGAGCGCTTGGGAGTTCTCCGGCTGCCAAGTGAAGGAGGCATCGTTTAGGCTTAGCTTCTCGAGAGAGTCGCGCAGGACGCCGTAGTCCTCGCCTTCAGAGGGGTACAGCCCGGCGAAGACCATTGGCTTGGCGGGACGGTACCCGGGCAGTGGTTCGGGTGCCGGGTCGGCCGCCAAGGTGATGGTGTCTCCCACGCCGCAGTCGTGCACGCTCTTGAGGCCGGTGGCGACGTAGCCCACCTCTCCGCTGCTGAGGCCGTCCACCGGCAGCATTCCGGGGACGAAGGCGCCGACCTCGATGGGCTCGAAGCGCTCGCGGGTGGCCATGGGCATCAGCTGTGTCTTCGAGGTGAGCTCGCCGTCGAACACACGGACGTAGGCAACTACGCCCTTGTAGCTGTCGTAGTGAGTGTCGAACACAAGGGCGCGCGAGGAGTCGACCCGGGGGCCTCGCGGCGGAGGGATGCGCTCCACGATCGCTTGCAGCACCTGCTCCGCGCCGCGTCCGTCTTTCGCCGAGACCAGAATGGCCTCGCTCTCGTCGAACCCGAAAAGGTCGGAGAGCTCATGCGCGACCTCTTCCGGGTGGGCACTGGGCAGGTCGATCTTGTTGATCACCGGGATGATGGTGAGGTCGTGTTCCAGGGCTTGGTAGAGGTTGGCGATGGTCTGCGCCTCCACCCCCTGCGAAGCGTCCACCACCAGCAGCGCCCCCTCACAGGCGGCCAGAGCCCGCGAGACCTCGTAGCCGAAATCCACGTGACCGGGGGTATCAATGAGGTTGAGCTCGTACGTCCGATCGTCGGGCGCGTCATAGCTCAGTCTGACCGCCGACGCCTTGATGGTGACGCCCTTTTCGCGCTCCAAGTCCATGGCGTCCAGGACCTGCTCGGTCATGTCCCGCTCGGAGATGGTGCCGGTGCGCTCCAACAGCCGATCGGCGAGGGTGGACTTGCCGTGGTCAACGTGGGCGATTATGCAGAAGTTGCGTATCCGGTCTCTTTCCATAGTTATCCAGCGAGTCAGTATAGATGATGCTGGGCGCGTAGGCACTTCCCGGGGAGGTGCCGCCAGAGCGGCGTCTAGCGGCCGGCCGGCGCTACCTCGACCGAGCCCAAGACTATCGCGTCACCGTGTCCCATCAGCGAGGGGTACTCGTACATGCCGACGAGAAGGCGGTACTCTCCGGGGGCCGCATCGGCGGGGACGGTGAGTACGTGCTCGTCCCGGATGACCTGGCCGGGCAGCCACAGGGGGGCGGGGAGATAGTCTCCGCCGGGGCGATGGTCGCTCCCAGTCCACACGGGCGCGCCATCTCCATCTAGGACGTGTACGTAGGTGGAGTAAGGGGCGGCAAGGGGAGCGACGGCCTGCCAGTAGAGCGACACGAGGAACGTCTCGCCCGCCGTCAGGGGCTCGGCCGGAGCGTCGTAGCCCAAGAGGAGCACATCGTCGGCCAGCCGCTGCTCCCGCTGCGGTTCCGGGGCCGTCCAAAGGCCGGCCAGGCACTGGAGCGGTGGCGCACTCGGTGCCGGTTGGAAGCCCACCTCGAGCCCGGGCATCTCCTTGACCAGGCAGACCGGCCGGCCCGTCTGCAGTGCGTCCGTGGCCAGGGCACCGATGTGGGAGTATTCGGGCTCCGTCGAGATCAGCGGGAAGAGCCCGAGCAAGTCGGGACGCTGGCTCTCGGCGTACTGGTGATACCACATGGGGACGATCTCGTTGCGGTCGTTGGACAGGACGATGGCGTCTTGCGGAGCGACCGCGAATGCCGACTGCCACAGCCCCTCGGGCGCATGAGGGATGCTGGCGAGGGCAGACTCGCGCGCGGCTGGGGCGCGGACGACGGCGCTCACCGCCAGGGCGAGAAGGACCAGGCCGGCGATGGCAGAGCGCGTATGGCTGCTACTGCCCCAGCCGGCGACCGCCACGCCGGCCAGCACGGCCGCCGTCTGGTAGACGGGCAGATAGAAGACGTGGATGTCGCCGATGTTGTA
>JAAYAV010000248.1 GCA_012719195.1 Anaerolineae bacterium
TAGTTGGCCTTGGCCACCGACTGCTCCAGGCCGAACTCGGTGATGCCGCGCAGGATACCGCAGCAGCAGCCGCAGCAGTTGCACACGTAGCCGATGCCTTCCGCCACGTTGCTGACGGTGTGCACCAGGCCGATGCGTTCCGTCTCCTCCAGCAGGGCGAGCGCTTCTTCCTTGGTGACGCTCTCCGGGCCCGCCGAGACCTCCCGCCAGGTGAAGGAGAGGCAGTTGTGCACCGCGAACCGGCAGGGGTTGCCCAGCAGGGCCTGCTCGGTGCGGCAGATGCAGTCCCGTACGAAGAAGGACTTGGCCCCTTCCATGATGGCGCGGACGTCGTCGTATGGCAGCACCCACTCGTGCTCGACGGCCGTCTGCGCCGGGATGACGCGGTGCAGGGCCGGCTCCGGCCCCATGATGCCGGCGGCGCCGCCCTGGGCGAAGTACTCCTCCACCAGACGGGCCAGTTCCTCGTCGAGCACGTCCAGTTGGGCCTCGTAGAGCCCGACGATGAAGGGGGCGAGGCGGAACCGGTTGACGCCGCCCTCCCGCTCGAACCAGGCCATCCCCTTGCGCACCAGGCCCATGAGGGCGCGGCGAGCCTCCGCCGGCGCGAGGCCGGCCCGCGCGGCGATCGCGTCGGTCGGCTCCATGGTTCCGCTCAGTCGGGAGGCCAGGTCCGCCTCCTCCGGGGTGGCGATCTTCCTCAACACAGCCAGTTCCACGCCCGACTCGGTGCGGGGGAAGCCGTTGGGCAGGCGATCGAGAGCGTCGGCGAGCCTGGCATACACATCCTGGGCCATGTGGTTACTCCTGTGACGTCCGGAGCGGCGCCTTCGCGGCCATTTGCGCACCGCCGCGGCCTAAGCCACTCTTGCGGTTCACGCCTCGTCTCAGTCTATCTCATACGTCACGGGCTAACCATCCATGAGCATCCGTCGCCGCAACCGGCTGGCCGTCGCCGCCTTCATCGTGTCGGGTGTCCTTTGGGGGGCGGGGTTCCCCTTCGGCAAGTACGCCTTCGCCCAGTTGGGTCCGGCGCAGGTGGTCCTGTTCCGCTTCGTCATGGCCACCGCCGTCATGGTCCCGATCGCCTGGGCCCAGGGAGTGCGGCCGGCGCGACGCGACCTTCCCCTCTTCGTCGTTGCGGGGGTGGTGACGGTACCGGTCACCTACCTACTTCAGTTCGCCGGGCTTACGCTGACCACTGCTGCCAGCGCCTCCCTGGTGATGGGCGCTACCCCGCCCCTGCTGGCCTTGGCGGCGGTGGCGACGCGCGGCGAGCGCCTGGGCGTGGGCGGCTGGATCGCCGTGGCCCTCTCTAGCGTTGGCGTGCTGCTGGTGGTGGGGCAGCCCAATGGCGGTCATTCCTGGGTGGGCGACTTCCTGGTCTTCCTGGCGGCCGTGGCCGTGGTGGGAGCAGTGCTGATGACCAAGGATCTGGTGGGCCGCTACCCGGCCCTGGCGGCTACCACCTACATCATCGCCTTCGGGACCATCACCCTGGCACCGGTAGCCCTGCTCTGGGAGGGTCTGCCCTCGCTGCACCTGTCGGCACAGGTGTGGGGATCGGTGCTGCTGCTCGGGCTCGGCTCCACGGCGCTGGCCAACCTGCTGTACAACTGGGGCCTGGCCCACTTCGACGCCTCGCGCGCCGGGGTGTACCTGAACGTAGAGCCGCTGGTGGGGGCTCTGCTGGGTGTTACCATGCTGGGCGAGCAGTTGGGGCCGTCGGCAGCGCTCGGCGGCGCGCTGATCGTCGGCACGGCGCTCTACATCTCGCGCACGCAGTAGAGGGCGATGGTGGACGGCTACACAGGTGCCCGGCACATCCAGCGTGCCGGGCACTTGCTGGTGTCCGTACCCCCACTATCGGTCACCGACGGCCAGGTGTCTGGCGGAGGTGGTGTCGGTGGAGGCGAGGATGAGGCGCCTCCACCGACGCCCGGCCCCGCCGCTACTCGAAGAGATCCATGAAGGCGTAGAAGCTCTCGGCAGTTCCGCCCTCAATGACCACCTTCTCGCCGGCGACGGCCTCTTCCGCGTCTAGCTGCGCCAGCACCAACTGCTTCCAGGTCAGGGAGTCGGTGGTGATCACAAGCTCACTGTCTCCCGCGGATGGAGGATCCACCTCGAGGATGCCCTTGCGGACCTGCAACGTGTAGAAGTCCGATTCGGTGTCTTGGTTGCTGGGTAGGTCCGTGAACCGCAGGCCGACAGTCACGTCCGTCTCCGTGGACTTGGAGGCATTGAGGCTGACGGCCATGATGCGATGCAGCGTATCCATGGGCATCAACTGAACCGCGCCCGCGCCAATCCGGGAGAAGAGCGCTCGCGAGTCCCCGAAGGGGAAATCCGTCGGGACTTGCCCGGTCATGAGCAGGTAGTCGGACAGCAGCATGTTGCGCGCCTGGGAGTTCATCGTGCTCTCCGCCAGGGCGATTATCGCCGCCGCCTTGGTCTGGAACGCCGCTGAGTTCTCCGGCTCGAGCAGGAGCACATCGTCGGCGAGCCTCAATGCCCACTCCAGATTGCCTGCCTCGAGCGCGCTCTGGGCCTTGGCCGCCAGGGCCTCCACCCCGCCGGCCAGTTCGGCCGACATCTGAGCCTCACTCAGGGCAGACTGGGGGAACAGATCCCTCACTTCTCCAGTGTAGTAGCCCCGGTAGTAGCGGAAGATGTGGTAGATGTCCCATTCCTTGGAGCCGTACGTCTCCTGCAGATAGGGGCTGGAGGCCAGATGGGGTGGCAGCACGAGCAGGTCCATGATCTCGCCGGGCGTGAAGCCGCGGTTCAGGTACTGCACCGTTTGGTCGTTCAAGAACTGGATGGCGTCGCTGAAGTTGGTCAGGTACTCGCGGACGTCCTCTTCACCGGAGGTGACGGGATTGGGCCCGTGGAGCGCCACCAGGTACTCAGGATTGAGGCTCCTGGCCAGCTTCAGGGTCTCCACGTACTCGAGCGGGTTTCTCTGGCCGCTGCCTCGCATGGTAGTCAGGGCCGGGAAGGCCTCGTAGAGGACGCCGATCTCTATCAAGACTCTCTTCTCCGGCAGCCACACGAGGATGATGTCGTGCGTCTCACCGGCCACGGCTATGAGGTCGAACTGAACGCCGGCGATGGTCGTCTCCAGCTCTCCCTTCACCGTCCTAGTCGGCGGCAGAAAGCCGGATGGCCCCATAAGCTGTGGTCCGGCGAGGACGTAGCCGGTGTACCAGCCCTCACCGTCCTGAACGGGAGCGCCCATGAACATGAGCCCGGCCATCTTGACGCCGCCCTCAAGCCTCGACGGGTAGATCTGCCCATACCACTCGTCGAACAGGGCGCTCATCAGGTTCTCGTGGGCGATGATCTCGGTGTGCTCATCGGCGAAGACGGAGGCGCCGTTGATGTGGCAGTCGTGGTGGTGGGTATAGATGATTGCCTTGACGGGCTTCCTGTCGAAGATGTTGTCTAGCTCGGCGTTGAAGGCGTCCTTGGCCGCTTGGGCCGCCGGAATGCTCTCGCCCGGATCGACGACAATCAGCCCGTTGACACCCTCGATGAGGGCCGGATTGTCTCGGTTGTACCCTCGGGCGACGTAGACGCCATCCGTCACTTGTATCACCGCGGGCGGGTAGAACTCCTGGTACTTCTCCAGCAGCGTAGGATTGACCGGGACCGATGCCGGCTCCTGGGCGGAGACGGTTGCGGTGAACGCGAGCACGAGCACCAAGGCCAAGCAAAGAGATCTCTTCATCTTGCTGTTTCCCCTCGTCCCCCTGAGTACAGACCGAACGGCAGACCGGCCCACTGGGAGTCCATGACGCGCCTGCCGGAGATCGGGGCCGTTTCGTGTTCGTGGATCATCAGGCAGGCCGGAGGAACGGACCGTGTCGCTCCGGTCCGTCAGATCGGCGCCGCCGCCGGCCCAGCCCTAGAGCGCAATCGGTGAACCAACCTCATCCTTCCATCGGCCTGACTCTGAAGATCCCGGACCGCGAGCCGTCATTGGCGGATCAGCGCGTGAGCGCTCCGCCACGTGGGCGCACTGCTAGGCCTTGCTCCCGACCCCTCCACCCCCACCCCCGCAGCCTGGCGGGCGAGAGACCGGACGCGTCCCTGCTAATCAGACTCGCAAGGCTATTGTTACACCGAAAGACATAGACTTCAATAGCAGATTTGCGGATTCACTGAAGTGTGGCGTCCATGAAAACGGGCTCGGCTGCCTGACCTCTTTCCCCATTCCGAAGCCTAGCAGGCGGGCTTCCTCCCGCGAGCCTGCGGGGAAGGGGTATGCTTCCCGCCCCGAATAGGCCATTGCCCCGAAGGTGCCGTCGCGCTAGCATTGCGCGGAAACTGAACCGAGCGATGGAGATGGCAGCGTGACAGCAGCGGGACCGGCCCTGCGCACCGAGGCGTTGACGAAGAGATACGGCGATCTGGTAGCGGTGGACGGCCTCGATCTGGAAGTGCCGCGGGGTGTCATATTCGGCTTCCTGGGACCCAACGGAGCAGGCAAGTCCACCACCATCAACATGCTGGTGGGACTGGCGCCGCCGACGTCGGGCCGAGCGGCGGTGGCCGGCTTCTCGGTGA
>JAAYAV010000249.1 GCA_012719195.1 Anaerolineae bacterium
CAGGGCAAGACCTACATCGCCGCTACCCTCTACGTGGAGAAGGAGTCCCAGAAGCGGATCCTGGTGGGATCGGGCGGCGCCGTCCTCCGCCGCATCAGCACAGCGGCGAGGCTACAGGCAGAGGAGCTGCTGGGCTCGCAGATCTACCTGCAGCTCTGGGTCAAGGTCCGCCCGAACTGGCGCCGCAACCTGGGCTACCTAAACGAACTGGGCTTCAGCGCCAGACGGAAGTCCGACTAGTGAGACGAGACTCGCGTGCCAGCGATGGAGGTGGTGTATGTTAGTGGGCGACCGCATGACGCGTGATGTCGTCACCGTACTCGATGGCGCCACGGTGGCCGAGGGGCTTCGCCTCATGGACGAGAGAGGCGTCAACCGCCTGCCGGTGGTAGACGCCGAGGGACGTCTCTCCGGCATCGTGTCTGACATGGACCTGCGCATCGCCGAGGCCGCCGGCGGCCTGGCCGACCGCATCCGTTCGGTCATGACCACCCGACTCGTGACCATCAGTGAGTACTGCACCCTGGAGAAGGCGGCTACGCTCATGCGCCAGAAGGGCGTGGGCGGCCTGCCGGTGGTGCGCGGGAGCCAGCTGGTGGGCATCATCACCGACGGTGACGTCTTCGACGCCTTCACCCACTTGTTGGGGGCAGACCAGCCCGGCGTGCGCCTGACGGTGGAGGTCCCCAATTCCCGCACCGTCGTCACCCTTCTCGATGAGATCACCAAAGCGGGCGGCGACATCCTCGGCTTGGGCATTATGTCCATGGATGCCGGCCGGCGCTTGCTGGCCGTCAAGGTATCGGGCATTAGCACCGTGCAAGCCCAGGCGGTCTGCGATGCACTCGGCCTAACCCTCACCGACCTCCTCGAGGAGCACTAGATCGTGGCTCTCGCCTGCCCGACCATCTCCTGCCTGCCCTGCCGCACCAAGATCGTTTGCACCCTCGGGCCGTCCACCGACGCCCCGGGAATCCTGGATCAGATGGTGGAAGCCGGCATGGCCGTCGCGCGAGTGAACTTCTCGCATGGGGCCGCCGAGAAGAACGCCCAGCGCATCCGGGCGGTACGCGAAGCTGCCGGCCGCTTCAACATGCCTCTCGGCGTGTTGGCCGACCTTCAGGGGCCCAAACTGCGCATCGGCAGATTCGCCGGCGGTCGAGCGGAGTTGTCCGTGGGCCAACCCTTCTGGCTCCGCTACGATGGCGTCGAGGGCGACGCCAACCAAGTCCAGGTGCCGCACCGCGAGGTGCTGGACGCCATCAACGAGGGGGCCCACATCCTTCTGGGCGACGGCGACATAGAACTGGCCGCTCGGCAGCGGTATCCCGACGGCGTGCTGTGCGAGGTGATCGTCGGGGGCTCTCTGGCCTCGCGCAAGGGCATCACCGTCCCCGGGGTGCGCCTCGACCTCCCCACGCTTACGGCCAAAGACCGGTCCGACCTCCAGGTAGCGCTGCGCGAGAAGGCCGACTTCGTGGCGCTTTCGTTCGTCCAGCATGCGGACGACGTCGCTATCCTGCGCGACCTCATGCGCGAGTGGGGCGCGGACGTGCCGATAGTGGCCAAGATCGAGCGGCGCAGCGCCGTGCTTGACTTCGACTCCGTACTGGACACCGCCGATGCTATCATGGTGGCGCGGGGTGACCTGGGGCTTGAGGTGCCCGTCGAAGAGGTGCCCATGGTGCAGAAGAAGCTCATCGCTCGTGCCCGAGCCGCCGGCAAGCCGGTGATCACTGCCACCCAGATGCTCGAGTCCATGATGAACAACCCTCGCCCCACCCGGGCCGAGGCGAGCGACGTAGCCAACGCCATCCTGGACGGCACCGACGCTGTGATGCTGTCGGGCGAAACCGCCGCCGGCCGGTTCCCGGTGGAAGCCGTCCGCATGATGCGCCGCATCGCCGGCTACACCGAGTCGCGGCTGCATCGTGGAAGCTTGCCCAAGGCCGAGTCCTCCGGCCGCGCTCCCACCGTCACCGAAGCCCTGAGCCAGGCCACCTGCCAGATCGCCCAGGAGGTGGGCGCCCGCGCCATCGTTGCCGCCACCATGTCCGGCTGGACGGCCCGTATGGTGGCCAAGGAGCGCCCCGAGGTGCCCATCGTAGCCGTTACGCCCCGTCGGGAAGTCGTAGGCCGGCTCTCTCTCGTGTGGGGCGTGGCTCCGATTCTGGTGGACTGCTACAAGAGCAGCGACGCCGTCACGGCGGCGTCACTGGATGCAGCTGAGCAGTTGGGGCTGGTGGGACCGGACGACCTTGTGGTCCTCACCGCGGGTATGCCGCTTGGTGGGCCCGGACGAACCAACATCCTTCGCGTCCACCGGCCAAGCGAGTTCCCTTCGGCGGCGGAGTTTACCCCCTCGAGCTAGCGCTGGGGCTCTATCTCCGGACGGGCGAGTGTCTCATCACGGCGCGCCAGGGGCGCCTGCACATCGGTGGCGCAGTAGGGGCAGACGGTCCAGCGCAGATCGAGAAGGCGGCCGCACTTGGTGCACTTTCGCCGCAGCCGCGTCTGGCACTCGGGGCAGATCATGTACTCCTTCTCGACCGGTGCCCGGCAACTCGGGCAGGTGAGACGCTCCTCGACATCGCGCAGTAAGGCCTCTTCCTCCAGCGCCCTTTCGTAAGTCTGTGCCAAGGTTTCCTTCGGCCGGAGGATGAGGTAGAGCAGCAGTCCCGGCAGGTTCAGCACCACCACCAGTAGAGTGGCCAGCAGCTGAGCAAACACATCGCGCGTTCGGGATCGGATGTCCCGGAAGGTCCAGATGACCAGGCTCAGGTAAAGCGAGATGACGAAGGCGCTGAGAAAGCCGATGGTGATCTGCAAAATGGTGTTCAGGTCTAGGTCGGTGCCCAACATAGGCCACAGCACTCCCTGACTGGACTGAGCGAAGCGGGGCGATTATAGCACCGGCCACGGGCGCTGTCACCTCCGCGACATAACGCCGCGCGACCCTAGAAGAGCTGCCCCTGGGGAGGAGTCTGCTCCTCGGGCTCCGGCAGCCCAAGGTGACGGTAGGCCAAGAGGGTAGCTACCCTGCCTCGTGGCGTCCGGTGGATCAGCCCCTTCTGCAGCAGGTAGGGCTCGCAGACATCCATGATGGTGTCCGGCTCCTCCGACACCGAGGCGGCTACTGTGTCCAGGCCGACCGGTCCGCCGCCGAACTTCGTCACCAGCGCCCGCAAGACCCGCCGATCCAGGTCATCCAAGCCGGAAGCATCCACGTCCAAGAGCTCCAGGGCCTGGGCCGCCACTTCCTGGGTGATGTGGCCCTCTGCCCGCACCAGCGCGTAGTCGCGCACTCGCCGCAGGAGCCGGTTCGCCACCCGAGGCGTCCCGCGTGATCGCCGGGCGATCTCCGCCACCCCTTCCTTGTCCGCCTCCACGCCGATGATCTGGGCCGAACGAGCCACGATCCGCCGCATGGCGGTCTCATCGTAGAAGTCCAGGCGCTGGACGGCGCCGAACCGAGCCCGCAGGGGCGAGCTCATCAGGGCCAGCCGCGTGGTAGCCCCTACCACGCTGAAGCGGGGCAGCGACAGGCGGATGCTACGGGCCGCCGGTCCCTTGCCGATGACGATGTCGAGGGCGAAGTCCTCCATCGCCGGATACAGCACTTCCTCCACCACCTTGCCCAGGCGGTGGATCTCGTCGATAAAGAGGATGTCTCCCTGGCGCAGGTTGGTAAGGATGGCCGCCAGGTCGCCCGGGCGCTCGATGGCCGGCCCCGAGGTGATCTTGATGCTTACCCGCATTTCGTTGGCCACCACGTGGGCCAGAGTCGTCTTCCCCAGGCCGGGCGGACCGTAGAGAAGCAGATGATCCAGCGGCTCCTCCCGGGCGCGGGCCGCTTCCACCAGCACGCGCAGGTTCTCGACCACCTTGCTCTGGCCGATGTATTCGTCTAGCATCCGGGGGCGTAGGCTGCCCTCAGATGCCGTCTCTTCTTCTTGCGTATTGGGCGAGACGAGGCGCTGGTTCATGGGCTGACTCCGGCGCGAGTATAGCATCCACACCCCCGACGGGCCATAGGGGACCGACAGAGACCGTGAACCTTAGCTCTCCCACCTGGACGCTCGCCCCCCTGATCGCCGCCGCCGGCCTTCCGGCCACCGACCTACCCGCCACGCCGGTGCTTGACATCCAGTCGGACTCTCGTAGGGTGCGGCCGGGCTCCCTCTTCGTCGCTTATCGCGGCCTGGAGGTGGACGGTCACGAGCACATCCCCGCGGCCATCGCCGCCGGCGCCGTCGCGGTGGTGGCCGAGCGCCCGCTCGAGCCGGCCGCCGCCGTGCCTGTGGTGCTGACGCCCAATGGCCGCGCCGCCTGGGCCTTCCTCGAGGCAGCCTGGCGCCGCTTCCCTTCCCGCCGGCTACGCCTGTCCGGCGTCACCGGCACCGACGGCAAGACCACGACCTCCACCCTGCTTCATCACATCCTGACCGCCGAAGGCCACACCGTAGGGATCGTCAGCACGTTGGGCGCCCGCGTCGGCTTCCAGGAGACGGACACCGGCCTGCACACCAGCACCCCCACCCCGGCGCAGATGCAGCAGTTGCTCGCGGACATGGTGCGCTCCGGCTGTGACTCCGCCGTCATAGAGGCCACCAGCGAGGGCCTCGCCCAGCACCGGCTAGACGGCTGCGACTTCGACCTCGCCGTCGTCACCAACGTTACCAGTGACCACCTCTACTACCACGGGACCCGCGAGGCCTACCTCCGGGCCAAAGGGAAGCTGTTCGAGTCCCTGGGACAGGGACGGCGCTCCTTCGGCCTACCCAAGGTGGCCGTTCTGAACCGGGACGACTGCTCGTACGATCACCTGCGCGCGCTGCCCGCCGAGCGCCATCTCTCCTACGGCTCTTCTACCGGCGCCGACGTGGTCATTGGGGGTGTCTCCGAGCGAGAGGGCCATCTGGAAGCGCACCTGCACACCCCCTGGGGGCGGGCCCACCTCCGTCTGGCCCTCGTCGGCCAGTACAACGCCTGGAATGCCGCTGCCGCCGTCGCCGCTGCCTGCTCCTGGCGGGTCCCCCTCGAGCGCGCGGCAGGGCATTGCTCCGGCTTCAGCGGGGTGCCCGGTCGCATGGAGTTCATCCGGCAGGGACAACCCTTCACCGTCATTGTGGACTTCGCCCACACTGCCAACGCGCTGGAACACGCACTCCGTGCTGTCCGTCCTATCACCAAGGGGCAGCTCATCGTCGTGTTTGGCTGTGCCGGAGAGCGGGACGTCCTGAAGCGCGCGCCCATGGCCGTGGCGGCGGTGACGCTGGCCGATCACGCCGTCTTCACCGCCGAGGACCCACGCCGGGAGAGCCTGGCCGACATCCTCGCTCAGATGGAGACGGCCGCTCGGGGTGCCGGAGCCGAACCCGGACGCCACTACACCATCGAGCCGGACCGCGCCGCTGCCATCCGGGTGGCGCTGGAGAGGGCCCGGCCGGGAGATACGGTCATCCTGTGCGGCAAGGGGCACGAGCAGTCCATGTGCTTCGGGACCGAGGAGCGCCCCTGGGACGATCGGCGCGCTGCCCGGCAGGCGCTGCTGGACCGCGGGTTTGTCGGAACCGCAAGCCATCCTTAGTCCTAGTCGCCGATGATGGTACAATGGGCGACAGGCATCATACCGGACGGACCGCGGCAGAGTCGGAGGAGGAGAGACAGTGAAGCGGAGATCCCTGTTGGCACTGGGCCTGGCGCTGCCCTTCGCGCCTGCCATCCGGTCCGCGGCGGCGCAATCCAGCCAGAGACCCCTGGAGTGGTACCGGGGCAAGATACTTTTCAAGTCCGACCGCACCGGTCAAGAGGCCCTCTACGCTGTCAACTCCGACGGCAGCGGGCTCACCCGCCTGGACGACGTCAATGCCGGCTATCACTATGCGGAGGCGCTGACTCGCGATGCCATCTCGTCGGACGGTTCGTACAAGCTCTTCGTCCGCGACATCCTGAGGGTTTCGCGGCCTCCCATCTGGGACGCCGAAATATGGCAGGAAGACTCGGCAACGGGTCAGACCTCGCTCATCACGGCAGGTCCTCCGGCCCTAAACACCGGCGATAGTGCATACCGCCCCTCGTTCAATTACGAGCCCGTCTGGGCGCCGGACAACCGCTACATTGCCTATGTCTCGCAGGTCGATGGCAACGACGAGATCTACCTCTACGACCGCGTCCGGCTCAGCAACACGCGCCTGACCAACAACGCGTGGG
>JAAYAV010000250.1 GCA_012719195.1 Anaerolineae bacterium
CCGACCCACTCGTCGAAGATGTCGGCCAGGAAGCGACCGTACGCCAGCGGCTTGACGGATCGGCTGGTGACGCCGCGGCCGCGCTGGGTGTAGAGCGGACGCTTGGCTCCCGGTCGCTCGCCCCAGCCCTGCTCGGCCAGCGCCCGCGTCTCCGCCGTCACCCTCTCCACGATGGGGATGAACTGCAAGTAGCGGGCGCCCAACTCGTCGCGGAAGAAGCGGTACACCTCCAGGGGATGGTCGGCATTGGCAGCGTGGACGCAGCAGAGGATGTTCGTGTCCACGCCGTGGCGCTGCAGCACTTCCCAGCCTCGCAACACGCGCTCCCAGGTTCCCTGTCCACCTGGAGCCACACGGTAGGCGTCGTGCATCTCCCGGGGCCCGTCCAGGCTGAGGCCGACGAGGAATCCGTGCTCCTGGAAAAAGGCGGCCCATTGGTCGTCCAGCAGGGTGCCGTTGGTCTGGATGGTGTAGCTGACCGCCTGATCGGGGCGGCGGTAACGCTCCGCCAGTTCGACCGCCCGGCGGAAGAAGTCCAGCCCCATGAGGGTGGGCTCGCCGCCCTGCCAGGCCAGCGCCACCTCCGGTCCGCGGTGAGACTCCAGGACCTGGCGCACGTAGGCTTCGAGCACCTCGTCGGACATGCGCTGGGGACTGCCGGGGTAGAGGGCGTCCTTGCTTAGGAAGAAGCAGTAGGTGCAGGCCAGGTTGCAGGCGGCGCCGGTGGGCTTGGCCATGACGTGGAAGGCGCGAGGAGCGCCGTAGGGAATGGTCGGCATGGGGCTAGGGACCTAACCTAACCCCCCCTCGTGGTTTCGCTCCGCGAAACCACTGCCCCCGTTCCCTGAAAAGGAAGGGGGAGAGGGTGAGATCGTCTCCCGGTGGGAGCGCCGATCGCCTATTGGCGCCGCCAATCGGCGGGGGTGAGGTCCTCCCGGCCGACGGGTCGGCGCAGCAAATGGCCACCATGATTCGATCGCTCCATGAGTTCACAGTGCCTCAGTGTGGCACCGTCGGGACGGTTTGGCGAATGGGGACGCCCCCGTTACAGTCGGGGCACGACAACCGGACCAGGTGAGGAGCGACAGATGGACACTGGCGGCTACTGCGATCCGCGGTTCGAGGGCGTGCGGCAGGAGTTCGAGCGCAACTTCTCCGAGCGGGGCGATGTGGGCGCCTCCGTCTGCCTGATGCTGGAGGGGGAGACGGTGGTGGACCTGTGGGGCGGCCTGGCCGGCGCGGCCGCCAACCGCCCCTGGCAGCGGGACACGGTGGCGACGGTGTTCTCGTCCACCAAAGGGGCGACCGCCCTCTGCGCCCATCTGCTCATCTCCCGCGGCGAACTGGACCCGGACGCGCCGGTGTCCCGCTACTGGCCGGAGTTTTCCCAGGCGGGGAAGGGCGAGATGCCGGTGCGGCTGCTGCTCAACCATCAGTCCGGCCTGCCGGCCGTGCGCAAGGCTCTGCCGCGGCGCGCCTTCGGTGACTGGGAGTACATGACGGCGGCCCTGGCGGCGGAGACGCCCTTCTGGGAGCCGGGAACGCGCGTCGGCTACCAGTGGTACACCTTCGGCTGGCTGGTGGGCGAGGTGGTGCGCCGGGTGGCGGGGATGTCGCTGGGGCAGTTCTTTGCCCACGAGGTGGCGGAGCCGCTGGGGCTGGACTTCTGCATCGGTCTGCCGGAGGCAATGGAGGCGCGGGTGGCGCCCATCCTCCTCTCGCCCCGTCCGGCGGGGCTGGACCGGGAGAGCGTGCCGGGGCTGGTGTGGTACAACGACGGCGGCTACCTGGA
>JAAYAV010000251.1 GCA_012719195.1 Anaerolineae bacterium
ATCGATCCGGGGGGCGAGCCGGAGTGCGTCCTGGCCCGGGCCGGGGAACTCAGCGTGAGCATCAGCGCCCTGGTGTGCACCCACGGTCACTTCGACCACATCGGCGGCCTTACCGGCCTCGCTGAGGCCACCGGTGCCGTTGTCCTCATCCACGCGGCAGACCTAGGCCTGGCCCTGAACGGCGGCCTTGCCCCCGCGGGAGACGACTCCGCTGACCTGCCGCCCGGCATTCCTGCCTGGCTCGCCGAGCCCCTACGACTGCCCTCGCCGCCGCGCACCGTTTCCGACGGTGAGGTGATCGCGGTGGGCTCCGCTTCGCTCACCGTGCTCCACACGCCCGGCCACACCCCGGGCGGGATCTGCCTCTACGATGAGGCCGCGGGAGTCCTCTTCAGCGGCGATACCCTGTTCCGCCTGGGCGTCGGTCGCGCCGACCTGCCGGGCGGGCACGGCCGCGCTCTTCTCAACAGCATCAAGCAGCGTCTGTTCGTCCTGCCCGATACCACCCGCGTCTACCCCGGTCACGGGCCGAGCACGCTCATCGGGCTGGAGAAGCACCGCAACCCGTTCGTCAGGGCCGAGACAGGCTAGGCGCCGCTAGCGCGGCGCCCACTCCGCTGCAGCCAGCCACCGCCCCAACAACCCGCGTCCATCGTCGCTCACCAAGCGCTCAAGCAGGGCCGCCGCTTCCGGCGCCGAGCGATACGCGAACCAGACGCCACCCATAAGCGGGTACTCGCCTTCGCGCACTCGCTGTGGCTCCGGCCGCCGCTCCTCGATGGTTAGGGCCCGTACACCCTCGCGCAGGTTAGCTGCGGCCACGTAGCCGACTGCCCCGGGATTGGCGGACACGTAGTCTAGCACGGCCCCATCAGCGGCGGCAATGGGTGCGCCGCTGGCCGGGAGCTCACCCTTCAGGACGAGGCTCTCCAGCAGCGACCGCGTGCCGGCCCCCTTCTCTCTCATCACGGGCACAACGCTTCCCACCGACTGCCCGAAGGCATCCCAGGCACCGATCCTCCCCGTGAACAGCCCGCGTAGATCCTCCACCTGCAGGGGGCCCGTCTGGTTCGAGGGATGCACCACGAAGGCCAGAGCGTCCGATGCGATCGCCTCGACGCTCAGCCCCTCGACAAGCTCCGGTAGCGGACCCCAGACAACAGCTGCGTCCACGTAACCCATCGCCAGGCTATCCAGCGCCGACTCGTCCGAGGAGACGGTGACCGCGACGCCCGGTCCCCAGAGGCCGCTGCTCGGGCGGGCCAGGTCAGCCAAGCTGGACGATATAGCAACCCGCAGGGCCGGATCCTGGCGGCGGGCGAGGCTCTCTCCCTCGGCGGCCTCGTGGCAACCGGACAACGCCATGGCCCAGACTAGGCAGGCGACGGCGAGGACCGGCCGGAGCACTAACCGCGAACCAAGCTGACAAGGATACATAGCGCCCCGAAGGCCCAGCAGTAGTACGCGAAAGGCATCAGGCTGCCCTGGCGTAGGTGGCGCATCAGGCCGCCGATGGCGGCGTATCCCACCAAGGCCGCGACGCCAGCGCCAATGGCGCCCAGCGCCAGGCTCCCGTCATCGCCCGCCATGGCCACCTTAGCGACCTCAATCAGTCCGCCGCCTGCGATGACCGGCGTCGCGAGCAGGAAGCTGAACCGTGCCGACTCCGGCCGCGAAAGGCCGCGCAGCAGGCCTCCGGAGATTGTGGCGCCCGAACGACTGATGCCGGGAGCGATGGCGGCCGCCTGGGCCAGGCCGATGACCAGAGCGTCTGCTATGGTACGTGCTCCACCGCCGCGGCTACTTCGCCGGCCGGCCACCTCCGCCAGGGTGAGTATGACGCCCGTGACTAGGAGCAACACCGCCACCAGCACGGGCGAAGAGAACATCTCTTCGAACCAGTCCTCCAGCAGAACCCCGGCGATGGCAGCCGGGATGCTGCCGAGGATCACCAGCCAGGCGAGTCTCCCCGGGCCATCGTCAATGCGGCGG